>NZ_JBASXK010000059.1:0-30660 GCF_049276915.1 Aestuariivita sp.
GTCTGAAGCAGCTGGATGATCTTGCGATCCGTATCCGTGATAGCCGTCATTTCGGAAATCCATGTCATTAAATTGCCTTATTTTGGTAAATTTATTCTGAAATCGCAAGACATGCGGCATGTCTGAAAAATCTCACCACCTCGGTCAGGTTACTCTGCCTGCAAAGCCAGCCGCAAAGGACCGCACGCCGTGACGCATCCCAGCCCCCAGTTTTCCACCTATCAGCTTGATGACCGCTATACCCGCACAAGCGGGCGCGTGTTTCTGACCGGAACGCAGGCGCTTGCACGCATCATGATGGATCAGGCGCGCCGCGACAGGGCCGCAGGTCTGAACACGGCCGGGTTCGTCTCGGGCTATCGCGGCTCGCCTCTGGGCGGGCTCGACCTTGAGCTATGGCGCGCCCGCGACCGGCTGACAGCCGACCGGATCACCTTCATGCCGGCGGTCAACGAAGATCTTGGGGCCACCGCCGTTCTGGGGGCGCAGCAGGCAGCGCTTGATCCGCATGCAAAGGTCGAGGGCGTCTTTTCCATGTGGTATGGCAAGGGGCCGGGCGTGGATCGCTCGGGCGATGCGCTCAAACACGGCAACGCCTTTGGCAGCGCGCCAAAGGGCGGCGTTCTGGTGGTGGCGGGCGATGATCATGGCTGTGTCAGCTCCTCCATGCCGCATCAGTCGGATGTCGCCTTCATGGCGTGGTTCATACCCACGCTGAACCCGGCCTCGGTGGATGAATACCTTGCCTTTGGGGAATACGGCATCGCCCTGTCGCGGTTCTCCGGCACATGGGTCGGGTTCAAGGCGATTTCGGAAACCGTTGAATCAGGCCGCTCGGTCGAGCTTCAGCCCGATCGCGCGTTCATCGCGCCCGAATTCACCGCCCCGCCGGGCGGGTTGCATGTGCGTCGCTCGGAACTGCCATCGACCGAGATCGAGATGCGCATCGGGCACAAGCTGGAGGCGGTGCGCGCCTTTGCCGAAGCCAACCCGATTGATCGCCGCATCCATGACAGCGAAAACGCAAGCTTTGGCTTCGTCACCACCGGGAAGGGCCATCTGGATCTGATGGAGGCCTTGCGTCTGCTGGGTCTGGACCGGGCGCGCTGTCGCCAGCTGGGCATCGACATCTACAAGGTCGGCATGGTCTGGCCGCTGGCGCGGCGGGATGCGCTGGCGTTCATGCGCGGCAAGAAAGAAGTGCTGGTTGTCGAGGAAAAGCGCGGGATCATCGAAAGCCAGCTCAAGGAGCATTTCTATGACTGGCCCGGCGACAAGCCCGAGCGGATGGTGGGCAAACATGACGAAACCGGCGCGCCTCTGATCCCCTGGACCGGAGAATTGTCGCCCCGCCTGTTGCTGCCGATCATTGCCGCCCGGCTCGATGCGTTTTTCCCCGGCGAAGGCCTGCCGGAAAAAGCCCGCGCACTGACCAGAACCGCGCCGCCCGCGCTGAACATCAGCGGCGCGACCCGCACGCCCTATTTCTGTTCGGGCTGTCCGCATAACAGCTCGACCAAGGTCCCCGAGGGCTCGCAGGCGGGCTCGGGCATCGGCTGTCACGTCATGGCCAGCTGGATGGATCGCGACACCGGCGGATATGCCCAGATGGGCGGCGAAGGCGTGCCCTGGGTGGCGGCCTCGAAATTCAACGGTGCCAAGCACATGTTTCAGAACCTGGGCGAAGGCACCTGGTATCATTCCGGCTCGCTTGCGATCCGCCAGGCGGTCGCGGCGCAGGCCAATATCACCTACAAGATCCTCTATAATGACGCCGTGGCGATGACCGGCGGTCAACCCGTGGATGGTCCGGTCAGCGTGGCGGGCATCGCCCAGACCTGCCGGGCCGAAGGGGTGCAGCGGATTGCGCTGGTATCCGATGACATCTCGAAGTTCGACCGATCCGAGTTCCCCGCGGGGAACTCGTTTCATGACCGCTCGGAACTGGATGCGGTGCAGCGCGAACTGCGCGAGATACCGGGCGTCACGGTTCTGATCTACGAGCAGACCTGCGCCAGTGAAAAGCGCCGTCGCCGCAAGCGCGGCACCATGGAAGATCCGGCAAAATTCGTGATGATCAATGATCTGGTCTGCGAGGGCTGCGGCGATTGCTCGGTGGAATCCAACTGCCTGAGCGTCGAGCCGAAAGAGACAGCACTTGGGCGCAAGCGTCAGATCAACCTCAATTCCTGCAACAAGGATTTCTCGTGTCTGAACGGATTCTGCCCCTCGTTCTTGACCGTGACAGGTGCCAGGCGGCGCAAGAAGGCGGGGGCCGGTCTGGATGTGGCGGCCTTGCTGAACGGCGTCGCTGTGCCCGCGCCCCGGTCTCTGGAGCGTCCGTTCGATCTGCTGGTCACCGGGGTGGGCGGCACAGGCGTTGTCACGGTGGGTGCCCTGATCACCATGGCCGCCCATCTGGAGGGCAAGGGGGCGAGCGTTCTGGATTTCACCGGCTTCGCGCAGAAATTCGGCACGGTGCTGAGCTATATCCGCCTGTCGCAAAGCCCGGGCGCG
The DNA here is from genome assembly GCF_049276915.1 of Aestuariivita sp. Taxonomy (NCBI): domain Bacteria; kingdom Pseudomonadati; phylum Pseudomonadota; class Alphaproteobacteria; order Rhodobacterales; family Paracoccaceae; genus Aestuariivita; species Aestuariivita sp. Next base: position 2,518 of record NZ_JBASXK010000059.1, read on the forward strand.
CTCCATCAGGTGCGCATTGACGAGGGGCGCGCGGATGCGGTGATCGGCTGCGATATCGTCGTGTCCTCGGCCCCCAGGGCCAGCGCCTATTATCGCCCCGGCACGCAGGTGGTGTTGAACCGGGCCGAGATGCCGACGGGCGATCTGGTGCTGCATCGCGATGCGCAACTGAAGGTGGATGAGCGCGAAGCGGCGATTGCCGGCGTGGTGGGCGGCGCATATCTTCGCGCGATGGATGCCAATGGGCTGGCCGAGGATCTCTTGGGCGACAGTGTCTTTGCCAATGTGATGATGCTGGGCTTCGCGTTTCAGAACGGGCTGGTGCCGGTCAGTGAACTGGCGCTGAAACAGGCGATCACGTTGAACGGCGTGGCGGTCGAGAAGAACGCCACCGCGTTCGATCTGGGCCGCGTCATGGCCGCCACGCCCGAGGCCGTGGCCGGGCATCTGCGCGCAGATCCCGCCTTGCCCGAAGGGCTGGAGGCGATTGTCGAACATCGCGCGGCGTTTCTGCGCGAATATCAGGACAGCGCCTATGCCGGGCGCTATTGCGACCGCATCGCGCAATTGCGCAGGCACCTGCCCGAGGAAGACATGATCCGTGTGGCGCGTCATCTGTTCAAGCTGATGGCCTTCAAGGATGAATACGAGGTCGCCCGGCTGCAGACGCAAGCCGGGTTCGCCGGGCAGATCGCCGCCGAGTTCGAAGGCGAGTATTCCGTGCAATATCATCTTGCCCCGCCCTTTCTGGCGCGCGGCAAGGACGCGCGGGGACGACCGGGAAAACGCAGTTTCGGGCCGTGGATGGGGCGCGCGATGGGCGTGCTTGCGGGCATGAAGCGGCTGCGCTCGACCCCTCTGGATCCGTTCCGCTTTACCGCCGATGGGCGGCTGCATCGCCGGCTTCTGGCGTGGTACGAGGGCGTGCTGGATGAGGCACAGGGCGGCTGGTCGCAAGACACGGCCGAGACGTGGCGCGCGGTGCTGGACCTGCCCGCTGAAATCCGCGGCTTTGGCCCCGTGCGTGAGGCGGCAGCACAGGCGGCATTGTCGCGCTATGAGGCACTGAAGGCCGCTTTGCGTTAATCCGCGCTTTCCAGCAACTCCGAGACCAGCGGGTTGGGAAAGCGCCGTTCCAGCGTCACCGCGAAGAAGGTCTCGGTGATCTGGGGATGTTCAAGCGCTTCGACCAGCAGGCCCGAGGCCAGTTCGTCCTGAACCACGATGGGCGGCACGAGGGCCAGGCCGATATCCTCGCGCGCAAGCAGGCGCATCATCGCCATGTCGTCGACCTCGGCGACGATCTGGGGACGGATGCCCAGACGGCTGGCCAGCGCGTCAAAGGCGGTTCTGGCGGTGTTTTCAGGTGTCGGCAGGATCACGGGCTGATCGCGCAGCAAGTCCACCAGCGGTTTTTCGGGATCGAGCCGCGCTGGCGTGCCGACCAGACCGATGGCCTGTTCGGCCACGCGGTGGGCGACATAGGGGGCAAGGCTGTCTCCGGGTGGTTCGCGGTTCATCAGCACCAGATCGAGGTTGAGCGTGCCCAGCCCTTCAAGCAATTCGCTCGGACTGCCCGAGCGCAGGATCACCTCGACATCCGGGCGCGCAAGGATGGGGCGCAGAAAGCCGATCTGAAAGTTGCGCGACAATGTCGAAAGCGCACCGACGCGCAGCGCCTGGCGGCCGCGCCCCTCGCCCTGAAGGGTGGCCATGAGTTCCTGACCTGTAGAAAAGATCGCATCCGCATGATCCAGCGTGATCCGCCCCGCCTCGGTCAGGTGAAGCTGGCGGCCCCGACGCTCGAACAGGGCATGGCCCAAACGGTCTTCAAGCTGCTTGATCTGCACCGACAGCGCCGATTGCGACAGGTTGAGCCGCTGCGCGGTCCGGGTGAGGTTCCCGTCATGGGCCACGGCCCAGAAATAGCGCAGGTGATGATAGTTCAGAGGCATATCGTTCTATTTAATGAAACGATTTGGCTAAAACAATGTATTTCTCTTATTCTTGTACCTGAATTAATTGCTCGGTCACGGGTGTGGCACCCGACGTCAATCAAGGGGATTTCCGATGGTTTATCTGTTTCTGCCGCTTCTTGCACCGCTGATCCTGCTGGCAACAGCATTTCTGGCCAGCCGCAACACCGGTCTGCGACCCGGAAATCTGCCGAAACTGGCGGAAGGCGCTGCGTTCGCGGCCTTCCTGGTCTCGGCCCTGTCGGCAGTGGTGCTGGTGGCCTACGGGCCGGGCACCTCGGCGCTGATCGGAGCGGCGGGCGTCGGAATTTCGATCCGGCTGGATGCGGTCAGCGCGATCATGCTGGTTCTGGTCAGCTTTATCGGCTGGGTCGTGATGCGGTTTTCGGCCACCTATATGGATGGCGAGGCACGCCAGGGGGCCTTTGTCGGCTGGATGTCGGCGGCTTTGGCGGCGGTCTTGCTGCTGGTGATGTCGGGCAACCTTGTGCAGCTTTTGCTAGCCTGGGGGGCGACCAGCCTGGCGCTGCACCAGTTGCTGCTGTTCTATCCCGACCGGATCACCGCGGTGCGCGCGGCGCGCAAGAAAGCCGTCACTTCGCGGCTGAGCGAGATCGCGCTGTTGTTCGCGGTCCTGTTGCTGGCGCGGGCCTATGGCACGACGGATATCGCAACCATCCTTGGCGCGGCGCAGCCCGACCTGCTGACGATGATCGCGGCCTTGCTGATCGCGGGCGCTGCGGTTCTGGCCTCGGCGCAGTTTCCGGCCCATGGCTGGCTGACCGAGGTGATGGAAGCGCCCACCCCGGTGTCGGCGCTGCTGCATGCCGGTGTGATCAATGCGGGCGGCTTCCTTCTGATCCGCTTTGCCGATGTGATGCTGGTGGCACCGGGTGTCATGGCGCTTTTGGTGATGTTGGGCGGGTTCACGGCGCTGTTTGGCGGGCTTGTGATGCTGACCCAGCCCGCGGTGAAAACCTCGCTGGCGTGGTCCACGATCGCGCAGATGGGGTTCATGGTTCTGCAATGCGGTCTGGCGCTGTTTCCCCTGGCGCTGCTGCATATCGCGGCGCATTCGCTGTACAAGGCGCATGCCTTCCTGAGCGCGGGTGAAGCGGTCAACAACGTGGCCGCCATCCGCCGCCCCGGCCCGGTTGCGGTGCCGCGTGGTGGCAAGGTGCTGCAGGCCTTTGCTGTGGCCATCGCGATCTATGGGGTGGTCGGACTGATCTTTGGCTTTGACGGCAAATCGGTGCAGTCGATCGCCCTGGGCATGATCCTGATCTTCGGGGTGGCCTATCTGCTGGCGCAGGGCTTTGCCGACACCGCCCCTGCGGCCCTGACACGGCGCACGGCGATCTATGCCACGGCGACCTCGGTCAGCTATTTCCTGCTGCAAAAGGCCGCCGCCCATGTGACGGCGGGCACCCTGCCCGCGACCCCGGCCCCCGGCCCTCTGGAATGGGCGCTGATCATTCTTGCGCTGCTGAGCTTTGGCACGGTCGCGCTGGCGCAGGCCACATTCCCGCTCTGGGCGTCCCATCCGGCGGCTGCCGGTCTGCGGGTACACCTGTCCAACGGGCTTTATGCGAATGCCATCTTCGACCGTCTGCTGGGCGGCTGGTCGAAGCGGTCCACATTGTGATCTGACGGGAGATCGAGAAGATGTTCATGCAACACGAAACCTACCCCGCTGCCTTGCTCGAGCTTGTGGCCCACGCCGATGACGCGATCAAAGCCATCCCGCCGCTGTTTCCGCTGGCCTCGAGTGTCGCTGTCAACCCGTTCCTGGGTCAGACATCCGAGCCTCTGCCCGTGACCGCAGCACGACTGGCGCGGGTGGCCGGGGCGCGCATCCTGCCCGAGCGGGCGATGTTTGCCGCAAAGATCGACGCAGGGGAGATCACCGACGACGACATCATCGAGGCGCTGGCCGCTGCCGGTGGTACCTTCCATCGCCCCTCGCTGGAGGATGTGAAAGCCGCGCTGAAGGTGCAGCCCGAAGCCCCCAAGGCGCTGCCCACGGTGGCGCAGCTGGCGGCGGATGTGTCGGGCATCGACTGGCCAAGCCTGATCGAAGAGCGGATCGGGGTCTGGGCCGCGAGCCATTTTGACGAGGGTCAGGCGCTGTGGCAGCCCTATCGGACGGGCGGTGTCTTCATTGCATGGCGCGAGTTCGCCGCGCGCGATCTGACGCCGGAAATCCACGGGCTGAAGGGCTTTGGTGCCTTTGTCGCAGCCACCTCGCGGTCACAGTGGCGCGCGATCGGGCGGGCCTGTGAGACGCTGGGGCTGAAAGCAGAGGCGGCCAATACCGGGTTTCACCGCTTGCTGATGGACCTGGGCGGCTGGGCGCAATATGCCCGCTATCTGCTTTGGCAGGCCGAACTTTATGGCCAGAATGACAGCTCGGCTGCGGAATTGCTGGCAGTGCGGATGGTCTGGGATGAGGCGCTTTACGAGCTTTACAAGGATCAGATCGCCGAGCGCTGGGAGAAGGTGGTGCAGGCCCATACCCTGCCCGTCACCCCGACACGGGATGATGTGATCGACGCGGTCCTGCAAACCGCCGCCGAGCGTGGGCAGCAGCGCAAACTGGGTCTGGCTCTGGCCGAGGCGACACCGCGCAAGATCGACGGGCGGCCCGCATTGCAGGCGGCGTTCTGCATCGACGTGCGCTCGGAAGTCTATCGGCGGGCGCTGGAGACGCTGGATACAGGCATCGAAACCATCGGTTTTGCAGGCTTCTTTGGTGTGACGGCAGCCCATAAGGCCGCTGGCTCGGACGTGGTCGAAGCACGCGGGCCGGTTCTGCTGCAGATGGGCACGCAGACACATGCCGGGGAAAGCGAAGAGGCCGATCTGACCCGGCGGTATTCGGCGCGGGCCAAGCGGGCCTGGGGCCGGTTCAAGCTGGCGGCGGTGTCGTCCTTTGCCTTTGTCGAGGCCACGGGGCCGGTCTATGCCGGCAAGCTGGTGCGCGATGCGCTGGGTCTGGGGCATGGCCATGCGGGTGCCGAGCCTGCGCCGCAGATGGATCCTTCGGTTGATCTGGAGGCGCGGATCGGCATGGCGATGGGCATTCTGAACGCGATGTCGCTGACCTCGAACTTTGCGCCGATCGTGCTGATCGCCGGGCATGGGGCGAATGTCACAAACAACCCGCATGAAAGCGGTCTGCATTGTGGTGCCTGTGGCGGCTATGCGGGCGATGTGAACGCGCGTCTTCTGGCCTCGGTCCTGAACGAGAAGGCGGTGCGGGACGGCGTGAAGGAAAAGGGGATGGAGATCCCGGCAGACACGCTGTTCATCCCGGCGCTGCATGACACCACGACAGACACGGTGACGCTGTATGATCAGGATGTGCCTGCCGCCAATGGCCGGAGCGATATGGCGCAGCTGCGCACATGGCTGACAGCCGCCGGTCAGCTGGCACGGACCGAGCGCTCGGCACGTCTGCCGCGCGCGGGTCAGGGCAATGACGTGGCCAAGCGGGCCAGGGACTGGTCCGAACTGCGCCCGGAATGGGGGCTGGCAGGGTGCCGGGCCTTTATCGCGGCACCACGCGGGCGGACCGATGGCACCACGCTGAGCGGTCAGTCTTTCCTGCACAGCTATGACTGGCGCAAGGATGAGGGCTTTGGCGTGCTTGAGCTGATCATGACCGCCCCGGTGGTCGTGGCAAGCTGGATCAGCCTGCAATATTATGGCTCGACCGTGGCACCTCAGCTGTTTGGCGGCGGCAACAAGCTGCTGCACAACGTGGCCGGTGGCATTGGCGTGCTGGAGGGCAATGGCGGCAGCCTGCGGCCCGGCCTGCCCTGGCAATCGGTGCATGACGGGGAAAACTATCAGCATGATCCGCTGCGCCTGTCGGTGGTGATCGAAGCCCCGCGCGAGGCGATGACGGATATCCTGCGGCGTCATGACGGGGTGCGGGATCTGTTTGACAATGGCTGGCTGCATCTCATCGCGATGGATGATGATGGCAAGCTGGGCTGGCGCTATGACGGCAATCTGAGCTGGTCGCCGATCTCTGGCACTCCGCCTGATGGATCGGCCATCGCAGCCGAGTGAGCGCAGCCTGACAAAACGGGCCAGAAACCGGGGGCGGTGCGGATGAGCCCGCGCCGCCCCTGCTACATCCGGTGGCGGCGCAGCCAGCTGTTGGCGGCGCGCGCGATCACCTGTTCCTCGTCGGTGGGAATGACCAGAACCGGCACCGCGCCCGCATCGATGCGGGTTGCGTTCACCGCGTTTGCCTTCGGATCAAGCGACAGGCCCAGAAAGGCGGTGTTGTCCAGGACGCGCGCCCGGATCGGGGCGGCGTTCTCGCCCACACCGCCGGTGAAGACCAGGGCGTCCAGCCCCCCCAGCACTGCCGCCATCGCCCCCAGTTCGCGCCGGATGCGGAACACGTAATAGTCCAGCGCCTGCTTGGCATGCGGGTCATCGCTGGCCAGCAGGGTGCGCATGTCATGGGTCAGGCCGGACAGGCCCTTGAGCCCACTTTCGTTGTACAGAAGATGCGTCAGTTCCGGCAGGCCCATGCCCTGCCCCATCAGATAGAGCATCACGCCGGGATCAAGCTGGCCACAACGCGTGCCCATCGGCAGCCCATCGAGCGCGGAAAACCCCATGGAGGAGCCGATGCTCTGCCCGTTATCCATCGCGCACATTGAGGCCCCGTTACCCAGGTGAGCGACCACCACGCGCCCCTGAAACAGCGCCGGGTGATCGCGCTTGAGCACCGAGGCGATGTAATCATAGCTCAGCCCGTGAAACCCGTAGCGCCGCACGCCTTCGTCGAAATACTTGCGCGGCAGCGCGAAGGCGTCGTTCACGAAGGGGTGACCCTGATGAAAGGCGGTGTCGAAACAGGCGACCTGAATCGCCTCGGGGAAGGCTGCGCGGGCGGCATGGACACCGGCCAGATTATGCGGCTGATGCAGCGGGGCCAGCGGGATCAGCTTTTGGAGCGCCGCGATGCTGGTCTCATCAAGGCGCACGGGCTGGGCGAATTCGGTGCCGCCATGCACGATGCGGTGACCCACCACATCCACCGAACGCCCTTGAAGAAACGGCGCGATGCCGCGCAGGATGGCGGCGACTGCGGTTGCATGATCCGCCGGGCCGATTTCGAGAACCGCATCGCCGATCTCCATCGCGGCGCTGTCGCCAAGGTTTTCCACCTGACCATCGACCAGCGATGTCGGTTCGGCGGCAGAGGCATAAAGGGCGAACTTGATCGAAGAACTGCCCGCGTTCAGGGTGAGGATCGCGCTCATGCGGCCCCCCCTGTCGCAGCAAGCGCCGCGACCGCGCAGGATGCAAGGCGGGCTTTGTCGTCATCGGCGCGGCTGTTGAGGATGACCGGGCATTTGGCCCCCATCACCACACCCGCTGCCGCGGCATGGGCCAGATAGGTCAGTTCCTTGGCCAGCATGTTTCCGGCTTCCATGTTGGGGGCCACCAGGATCTGGGCATGGCCGGCGACCAGAGACCGGATCCCCTTGGTGGTGGCGGCCTTGAGATCGATCGCATTGTCCATGGCCAGCGGCCCGTCGACCAGGCCGCCGGTGATCTGACCGCGATCGGCCATTTTCGACAGGATCGCCGCGTCCAGCGTCGAGGGAATGGCCGGGTTCACCTTTTCGATGGCAGAGAGCACGCCGACCTTGGGTTCCGCGATGCCCAGCGCATGGGCCAGATCAATGGCGTTCTGGATGATATCGGCCTTGGTTTGCAGATCCGGCGTGATGTTGATCGCCGCATCCGTGACCATCAGCAGATGATCCAGCCCCGGCACATCCATCACGAACACATGGCTGAGGCGGCGCGACGTGCGCAGCCCTCCGTCTTTCTTGACGATCTGGCCCAGCAGAACATCGGTGTGCAGATGGCCCTTCATGACGGCCTGTGCCTGCCCCTCATGCACCATCTGAACGGCATGAGCGGCGGCCAGTTTGTGATCGGGCTGATCCACGATCTGATAGGGTGACAGGTCGATCCCGGCCTCTTGCGCGGCGGCCTTGATCCGGGCCGGATCGCCGATCAGGATCGGTGTGATGATCGTGTGTTGCGCGGCAAGGATCGCCCCCGCCAGCGCGTCGGGTTCTTCCGGAGCCACCACGGCGGTCAGGATCGCAGGCAAGGGTTCGGCCAGGGCCAGAAGAAGGTCAAAATGCCTGTGGCTCTGTACCGTGAGGCCGGGGACATCCTCGGCATCGAAATGGAGCGCCTTTGCGGGTGCGTCGACCTCGGCCTCACCTTCGAGAATGCGCAGGCCATCCTGATTTTCGACCCATGTGTCGAATGTGACGCGGTACCCGGGGCCCTTGGATGTCAGCCGCACGCGGGTGGTCAGTGTGTCACCCGCATGCGCGCGCCCGACAAAGCGCAGTGTCTGGCTGTGATAGAGCGTGCCCGGCCCGGGCAGTTCGCAGCCCAGCACCGCCGAGATGAGCGAGGCCACCCACATGCCCGGCGCAACCGCTTCGGGCTGGCCATCGCCGTCGCCGTCTTCTTTGGGCAGGTGCATCGGGTTCAGGTTTCCCGATGCATTGGCAAAGACATACAGATCATCGGCATTGCAGACTCGGGTCTGCGTGGCCTCCATGCCCACCTCAAGCTGATCGAAAGGCACATTGTCTATGCGGTAGCTTGTCGGGGGTGCGTCTTGCATGTGCTAGGCTCCGGGGCCGTCCATATCGCGCATCTTGCGCAAGAGTTCGATAAAGCCGTTGACCTGATGGGCACAAGTGGCGCGGCCCTTTTCGGCGCTGGCCAGATGGGCCTCTCCCACGGTTCCGTCGGGGTTCAGGTCCGACGAGATCCAGCCATAGCTGATCGGGCCAATCGGAGAGATCGCGCCATGTTCGGCCGAAGAGCGGAAGTCGCGGGCCTGCTCCATGTCCACGGTATGGGGCTGGAACGCCAGCATCAGCGAGGTTTCCACATCGCCGCCATGGATGCCGAAGCGGTTTTCCTGATCCGAATACATGCCATCGGGATAGCCGAAACTGCCCCATTGGCATTTCACCGCCAGCATGCCCGCCTGTACGCGCAGCTCGCGCGCCAGGATCGAGATCAGGTCAAGATTGCCACCATGCGAGTTCACAAGCGCGATCTTGCGGATGCCGGCACGCGAGACCGACAGGCCGATCTCGGTCCAGACGGCAAGAGCGGTGGGCGCGCTCAGGGTCAATGTGCCTTTGGCATGCAGGTGCTCATTCGATTTGCCGACGGCCTGCACCGGCAGGATGCGGATATCCAGATCATCCGGCACGCTGCGGCGCAGCTGGTCCAGCATGCCCTGCGCAATCATCGTGTCGGTTCCCACGGGCAGATGCGGTCCGTGCTGTTCGATCGCTGCCGTGGGCAGGATGGCAATGGTGCGGTCGGGGTCGATATCGTTGAATTCGGCGAAACGATATTCGGCCCAATCTAGACGGCGGGACATGGCAAGGCTCCGGTAGGGGTGTCGCTGCAAGCCAATCCTGTTCGCGCGAGATTGGCAAGCCTTGGACGGCCGCGCTCAGCGTTTGTAGATGAAACAGCGCCCTTCAATTGCATCTGTGGGCAAATCCTGCTCGACCAGCGTATCAAAGAACATCCGGTCGCTGGACACCATCAGCCCGCCCGGCGCCAGCAAGGGCTCGATCAGGGGCGAGACTTCGCGCGCGAAGCGGACGTTCTTTTCGGCGTCATGTCCGCCCAGATCGGCATGAATCAGGCTGGCCCCGGCACCAAAGCGCGCAACGGTGGCGGGCAGGGTTTCGCGAACGTCGCCCAGAATCACCCTGTCTTCGGGGGGCGTGCTGTCGGGATGAGAGGCGATCGCGCGCTCGAACACATAGACATCGCGCCCGGTGATATGCGCCATCATGTGATGATAGGTGCGCCCGTTGCCAAGGCCCAGTTCGAACACCGGGCCGGTCATGTCGGCGGTCAGGGCGATCGCATGGTCCAGACAGGCGCGCTGGGAGACCATGCGGGCAATGAAGAGATCCAGTCGGGTCATTATGGTGGCCTTTCTATAAACTTATGCTTTAGATGTCAGGAAAGACACAGAATGTGTAGGCCTACCGTGTCACGGCGCATTGACGAATGCTGGTCACGATTGCCAAGGTAGAAGAAAGACAGAATCCATTCCCGCCGAATGGATACGACACGCGAAACATGGTTGGGGACATCGACATCGCATGAGTGTTCTTCTCAGCGTGGAAGACTTGAGCATACGCTTTGGTGATGCGCCCCCTGTGGTGGACGGCGTATCCTTCAGCGTGGAACCGGGTCAGACGCTGGCTCTGGTCGGGGAAAGTGGATCGGGCAAAACCATCAGTTGCCGCGCTATCCTTGGAATTCTGCCAAAGAAGGCGCGGTTTTCCGGTCGTATCACGCTGAACGGGCGGGAGGGGACTCAGGTGCTGTCGGATCTGAGTGAACGGCGCATGCGCTCGGTGCGGGGCAATACCGTGTCGATGATCTTTCAGGAGCCGATGCGCTCGTTGTCGCCGCTGCATCGGGTGGGCAATCAGGTCACCGAAGGCATGATGCTGCATCAGGGCGTGAGCGCCGCCGTGGCCAAAGCCGCGGCCCTAGAGCAATTCGCGCGCGTTGGCTTTCCCGATCCCGAGCGTGCCTTTCGGGCCTATCCGTTCGAATTGTCAGGTGGAATGCGTCAGCGCGCGATGATCGCCATGGCGATGATTTCCAAGCCGGAGGTTCTGATCGCGGATGAGCCGACCACGGCGCTGGATGTGACGACGCAGGCGCAGGTTCTGGGCCTGATCAAGGAATTGCAGAAAGAGACCGGCACGGCCGTCATCCTTGTGACCCATGATCTGGGTGTGGTGGCGAACATGGCCGAAACCGTGGTGGTGATGAACAAGGGCCGGGTCATGGAATCGGGCTCGGCCAAGCTGGTGCTGACGTCGCCTGCGCATGGCTATACCAAAAAGCTGTTTGCCGCCGCGCCCACGATCCCGGATGTGGCCAGCCCGGCTCCGCCCTTGGCGCATGATGATCTGATCCTGACGATGAAAAATGTGTCCAAGACCTATATCGTGCGGGGCAATTCGCGCTGGAAACCCAGTATCGAGGTCAATGCCTGCCGCGGTGTCGATCTGGCGGTGACGCGGGGCAAGACGCTGGCCATTGTCGGCGAAAGCGGCTCGGGCAAGACAACCTGTGCGCGGATCGCCCTTGGGGCAGAGCTGCCAGATCCCGGCGGCGAGGTGGTGTTTCGCGGGCCGGGCGGCAGCGAGCCGATCAAGGTGAATGGCATGTCGCGCGCCGAGCGCACCGCGTTTCAGCGTCAGGCACAGATGGTGTTCCAGGATCCGTTTTCGTCGCTCTCGCCGCGCATGCGGGTGATGGACACGCTGACCGAGCCGCTTGAGATCCATGACCTGGGCGGGCGCAGCGAACGGCGCGACCGGGCGGCGGAAATGCTGGGCTGGGTCGGGCTGAAACAGGAAATGCTTTATCGCTACCCGCATGCGTTTTCCGGTGGCCAGCGTCAGCGCCTGTCGATTGCACGCGCCTTGATGCTGAACCCGTCGCTTCTGGTCTGTGATGAGCCGACATCGGCTTTGGATGTATCGGTGCAGGAGCAGATCCTGACCCTGCTGGAAGACATCCGCGACCGCGCGGGTCTGTCCTATCTGTTCATCAGCCATGATCTGGCAGTGGTGGCGCGCATCGCCGACGAGGTGGCGGTGATGCGTCAGGGACTTGTCGTCGAACAGGCCCCGCCCGAGACGCTGTTTTACAACCCGCAGCACCCCTATACCAAGGCGTTGATCGCGGCCCAGCCCGAGCCTGACATCAGGCGCCCCATTGATCTCAAGCTGGTCGCCAATGGCGCGGGATCGCCGGACAGCTGGCCGGGCGCATTCAGGTTCACAAAGGATGTTGTCCCTGCTTTGACTGAAATGGAACCAGGCCATAAGGTGCGCTGTCATGCGTAGACTGACTCGACGCCTCACTGTCGCGCTTGTCGCGGCTTTCCTTGGTACGGCGTCTTTGGCGCAAGTGGTGCCTCAGGAGGGCAATTTCTGGCGCGCAGAAGTTGAACGCGGTGATCTTCCGCCGGTGAGCGAGCGGTTGCCGGATCTGCCGCTGATCGTGGATCTGCTGACAAAGGGTCGCGAGCCCGGTGTCGCAGGCGGAACGCTGCGCACCATGGTGTCGCGCTCGAAGGATATCCGGCAGATGGTCGTTTACGGCTATGCGCGGCTGGTCGGCTATGATCAGGGCTATAACCTGGTGCCCGATATCCTGCTGGATTACGAGAACGAGGGAAATCGCAAGTTCACCTTCCATTTGCGGCCCGGGCACAAATGGTCGGATGGCGCACCCTTCACCTCGGTGGATTTCGAGTATTATTGGAAGTACATCGTCAACAATGCCGAGCTGACGCCCGGTGGCCCGTCCGAGCTGCTTTTGGCCAATGGCAAGCCGCCGCGCGTGTCCTTCCCCGATGCAGTCACCGTAATTTATGAGTGGGATTATCCAAATCCACAGTTCCTGCGGGCGTTGGCCCAGGCCAATCCGCCGTTCATCTATCGCCCGGCGCATTACCTCAAACAGTTCCATGCGGATTTTGCCGATGAGGCAGATCTCATGGCGAAGATGCGCGAAAAACGTGTGCGCAGTTGGGCAGCGCTGCACAACCGTGTCGACAACATGTACCAGTTCGACAATCCGCAACTGCCCACGCTGCAGCCATGGATCACCGCCTCGGCGCAGGCCGGAACGCGGTCGTTGTTCGTGCGCAACCCCTATTACCACCGCATGGACAGCTTTGGCGTACAACTGCCCTATATCGACATTGTCGAGATGAGCATCGTGGCCGGCGGTCTGATCGCCGCAAAAACCAACGCCGGAGAGGTCGACCTTCAGGCGCGCGGCCTGAGCTTTCGCGATATCTCGATCCTCAAGAAGGGCGAGATGGACGGGGCCGAGTATCACACCAATCTCTGGGCCAACGGGACGGCGTCGCAGATCGCGATCTATCCCAACCTGAATTTCAACGACCCGGTCTGGCGCGAGGTGCTGCGTGATGTGCGCGTGCGGCGGGCCCTTTCGATGGCGATTGATCGGCGCATGATCAACCGCGCGCTGTACTTTGGCCTTGCCAAGGAGGGCGGCATGACCGTTCTGGCGCGCAGCCCCTTCTTTGAACCCAAGAACCTGGTGGCTTGGGCGCTTTACGATCCCGCGCTTGCCAATCAGTTGCTGGACGAGGCCGGACTGTCCGAGCGTCGCGCGGATGGCATTCGCCTCTTGCCGGATGGTCGGCCCATGGAACTGGTCATCGAGACCGCAGGGGAACGCCAGGAAGTCGAGAACGCGCTGCAGATCATCACCGACACATGGCGCGACGTGGGCGTGAAACTGGTGATGCGGCCGCTGGATCGCGATATCCTGCGCAACCGCGTCTATACCGGGGTCACAATGGCTTCGGTCTGGTTTGGCTGGGACAATGGCATCCCCACCGCCGAGACCCCGCCCGATTACCTTGCTCCGCGCCAGCAAGAGTTCCTGGCCTGGCCAAAGTGGGGGCAGTATTTCCAGACCCATGGCGGCTCTGGCGAAGCGCCCGACATGCCCGAGGCGCAGCGGTTGATGGAGCTGTCTCATGAGTGGGAACAGGCCAGCACTTCGGAAGCGCGTGGCGCGATCTGGCGCGAGATGCTGAAGATCCATGCCGATCAGGTCTATGGCATCGGGATCCTGTCCGAAGCCCCCCAGCCGGTCGTTGTCTCGAACAAGCTGCGCAATGTGCCCGTATCCGGCACCTGGGCCTGGGACCCGGGTGCACATTTCGGCCTGCACCGACCAGACGAATTCTGGTTCGACCCGGAGGCTGAAGTTACGCAATGAGCCTTCTGAAATACGCGGGTTACCGGCTGATGACGATGCTGGTAACGCTTTGGGTTGTCTCAATCCTGATCTTCTTCATCATCAACCTGCCGCCTGGTGACTATCTGTCCAACCAGATCGCCGAGCTGCGCGCGACCGGCCAGAGTGCGGCGGTCGAGCAGGCCGAGTTCCTGCGCAGGGAATACGCGCTGGATCGTCCGTTGTGGCAGCAATACATGATCTGGGTCGGCTTCATGCCGGGGCCAAACGGGTTCTCGGGTCTGATCCAGGGTGATTTCGGCTGGTCCTTCGAGTTTGACCAACCCGTGGCCGATATCGTCGGGGATGCGCTCTGGTTGACGGTTCTGGTCAATCTGGCGGCGGTTCTGTTCGTCTATATGGTTGCCTTGCCGCTTGGCGTGCTGGCAGCGGCCAAATCCAAGACCTGGGTCGATTACACGGCGGCATTCGTCGGCTATATCGGCCTTGCGACACCCAACTTCCTGCTGGCGCTGATCCTGTTTTACTATGGCAACCGATATCTGGGCCTGCCGATTGGCGGGATGATGGACCCGGTCTATGAGGGCCAGCCGATGAGCTGGGACAAGGTCAAGTCGATCCTGCTGCACCTGATCGTCCCCACCTTCGTGATCGGCACATCCGGCGCTGCGGCCATGATGCAGCGCCTGCGGGCCAACCTTCTGGATGAGCTGGGCAAACCCTATGTGGAGACTGCACGCGCCAAGGGTCTGGCTCCGGCCAAGATGCTGACGAAATATCCGCTGCGCATGGCGTTCAACCCGTTTGTCGCCGATATCGGCAACCTGCTGCCGGCGATGGTCTCGGGGTCGGTTCTGGTGTCGGTGGTGCTGGGTCTGCAGACCATCGGGCCCGCGCTTCTGGCAGCACTCAAGAGCCAGGATCAGTTCCTGGCCGGGTTCATCCTGATGTTCGTCGCGCTTCTGACGCTGATCGGGACGATGATCTCGGATATGCTGCTGGTTCTGCTGGATCCGCGGATCCGGTATGGAGGGCGCGAGGTATGAGCCGACTTCCCGACGGACGTTATGTGGACGACGCGCCCTATGATCCGGATGAAAACATCAACCGGATCGAGCGGGCCGATATGGACGCGCCCAACTGGCTGCTGGTCTGGCGCAAGTTTCGCCGCCATCGCCTTGGGCTGATCTCGGGGCTGTTCCTGCTGTTTTCTTACCTGATGCTGCCCTTTGCAGGGTTCATCGCGCCCTATACGCCCAATGAACGCAACGCGGATCACCTCTATGCCCCGCCCCAGATGGTTCGGATGTTCCATGAGGGCGAATTCATCGGCCCCTATGTCTATCCGCGTACCGCGGTGGCTGATCTGCAGCGTTATCAATGGACCTATGAGACCGACACGACCCGGCCCATGCCGCTGCAGTTCTTCTGTCGCGCGGGGGAGTACCGGCTGGCAGGCATCATCAAGACCGACCGCCATCTGTTTTGCGCCTCGGAAGGATCGACGATCTTTCTGCTTGGCTCGGACAGGCTGGGGCGCGATGTGTTCAGCCGTATTCTCTATGGCGCGCAGCTTTCGCTGACCGTGGGTCTGATCGGCATTTCGGTGTCGTTTATCCTGGGGATCGGCTTTGGGTCTATCGCGGGCTATTTTGGCGGGCGCATCGACTGGGTGATCCAGCGTGCCATCGAAATCCTGCGCTCGCTGCCCGAGCTTCCGCTTTGGCTTGCGCTTTCGGCGGCGGTGCCCTCGAACTGGGGTCCGGTGGCGGTGTTCTTCATCATATCCATCATATTGGGAATATTGGACTGGCCCGGTCTGGCGCGGGCTGTGCGGGCGAAGTTCCTCAGTCTTCGAGAAGAGGAATATGTGCGCGCGGCAGAGATGATGGGAGCCTCGTCGGGCCGGGTAATCCGACGGCATCTGTTGCCCAACTTCGTGAGCCACCTGATTGCCTCGGCCACCCTGTCGATCCCGGCGATGATCCTGGGGGAAACCGCGCTGAGCTTCCTCGGGCTGGGCCTGCGCGCGCCTGCGGTCAGTTGGGGCGTGATGCTGAATGATGCGCAGAACCTGGCGTCGATCGAGATCTATCCCTGGACGGCGATCCCGATGTTCCCGATCATCATCGTGGTTCTGGCCTTCAACTTCCTTGGCGATGGCCTGCGCGACAGCCTCGATCCTTACGAGGACTGATCCGAAGGCCTGTGCGCGGCAAACCCTGCCGCGCGGCCGCTTTGGCATCTGGTCCTACCGGTCATCCCCGCCCGGGCCCATCTCGTCCAGCATGTCCTCGTCGATTGCCGCCTCGACCGCACCGGTCACGGCTTCGCGTTGCTTGGGGGTCAGTTCCTGGTTGTTCTCGTCGGCAATGCGCACCGTGACTTCGCGATGTGCGAATTTGATGCCCTCGCGTTCGAACAGGTCCCGGATATCCTGATACACGCGTTTGCGCACGATCCATTGATCGCCGGGTTTGGTCATGAACTTGATGCGGATGATCATCGCACTGTCCTGCATCTCGATCACGCCCTGGCTTTTGAGAGGTTGCAGGAAGCTTGGTCCGACCACCGGGTCGTTCATCAGTTCGGTGCCCAGATTCTTGATCAGCTTGCGCACCCGGTCCACATCGGTGTCATAGGTGACGCGCAAGGGCAGTTTCATCATGACCCAGTCGCGGGAATAGTTGGTCAGAACCTGGATTTCGCCAAAGGGAATGGTGTGCAATGCACCCAGGTGATGGCGCAGCTGGAACGAGCGGACCGAGATCTTTTCCACCGTCCCCTTCACCTGGCCGATATCAATGTATTCGCCTTTGCGAAACGCATCATCAATCAGGAAGAAGGCCCCCGAGAAGATATCGCGCACCAGCGTCTGCGCCCCAAAGCCGACCGCGATGCCAACCACACCGGCACCGGCGAACAGCGGGCTGACGTTGATGCCCAGTTCCAGCAGGGCGACCAGAGCGATCGACACCACCACGATGATCAGGATGAAGTTCCGGAACAGTGGCAACAGTGTCGCCAGGCGGCTGGCGCTTGAGGCTCCGCCGCCTTCATCGCCCAGTTCGCTGTCGGGCACATCCATGGTTTCTTCGGCGATCTTGCTGTCGATCCAGATGCGGAAGACATGATAAACGATGTAACCAATGAAAATGATCACCACGACATCCAGACCACGGTCCACGACCGTCTCGTGCAGGATCACGCTTTCGCTGTCCCAGATCAGCAGCATTGCATAGCCGCCGGCCACGAAGGCGAGGATACCCGAGACCCGCCGCGCCAGCGCCTCATAGGTCATCATCAGGTGCGGCACGATCGGGCGAGACACGGTATCGGCCTCATTGGTACCGGCATGCTCCTGCATCGCGGCATTCAACTCGAGCAGTTTGCGGTGCCGCTCGAAGAAGCGTTCGATGACGTAGTTGATCACGCCATAGACCACGATGATGGACAACAGCACACCATAGGCCCCGGCGATCAATGGGATCGAGACTGGCCGCTCAAGCACCAGATCCGCGACCAGTTTAAGCCAGCCAAAGACGAAATAGACGATGACGGCCGGTGCCCAAGCATATGAGGTGAACCGGCTGAGCCAGGCCATCTCTTCGGGCTTGCGCCCGTTGCGGATCGCGGCCGTGATCGCCCGTTTGTTGACCAGGATCATCAGAATGTTGAGCAGCATCACCCCCAGCGAGAGCACGCCATAGACGATCGCATAGAGGTTGTAGTTCAACCCGAAATCCGCGAGCCATGTGGATGTCGCGACAACAAGGAAATCCAGCAGCGCGACCCAGATGGCCCACAGATAAAGCCGCCTTGCGTCGCTGTCGGAAAAGTTGGGAATGCGGTACTGGCCGAGATAGGGCGACAGGATCATGCGCCACAGATCAGACAGGACGGCCCACAGGAAGTAGGTTGAATAGATCGCGGCAATCGTGAATTGCAGCGATACATCGTCGACCGAGCCGAAGATGAGCGAGCCCAGCGTGTAGGCGATCAGCATCGACACCAGCGTACCCGTGACCCCCATGAAGAAGCGGAAGACGAGGAAGGGCATCTTTTCAAGATAGCCCTGGGGGGCCTGCTTTATGCGCGCAACGACATATCGCTTGGCAATGCGCTTGCCATAGATTTCACTGGTCAGAAAGCGCGCCACGATAAAGAGCAGGATGGAATAGCCCAACACCTCGACATAGGTCATGATGCGCCCATCGGGGCTGGTGGCGCGCAGAATGAACGCCACCTCATTGATCGAGTTCGGCAAGGCATCCAGCCTCTCGCCCAGACGCTCGCGGAAGCTGGCCGCGCGCTCCTGGGCTTTCATCAGCATGGAGCTTTGCCCCATCATCGGCGCGACGGGCGGCTCTGGGGCAGGCTCGACGCCGGGGACCGAGATCACCTGACCATCCGCGTCCACAACGACCACGGACACGCCGCGTTCGGCGGCCTGCAGGATCGCCTCGGCAAGCCTGTCGCTGCTGCTGTCGGTTGCGGGGTTCCCAGCACCGAGCGCGGTCAGACCCTGCGCATGGACAAGGGGTGCGGCAAGCAAAATGATCGCCACAAACAGGGCCCTGAAGCCGGATAACATCATACTCTGTGCCCCTTGGATGCTCGGTTGTGCGCAGGCTAGTGCACAGGGAGTGACCGTGTAAACAGCGCGACTTGAGGCTTGATCGGAATATCTGAACAGCACACTGGCAATCCGGACATGTCGAGCGTATAGGCAAGGGCGAAATTTCCAAAGGCATGGCGCGGAAAGAATGTCGGGCACGTCACAGACCACCCAAATCGCTGTCCTTGGATTGGGCTATGTGGGGCTGCCGCTGGCGGTGGCTTTGGCGCGCGCCGGGTTTCAGGTCACCGGGTTTGACACCGATGCAGGCCATGTGGCTGCTCTGGCTTTGGGCCATGACCGCAATGGCGAAGTGTCCGAGGCGTCTTTGGCCGACAGTTCGGTGCGTTTCACCTCGGATCCGGGCGATCTGAGTGGCAATGACGTCTTCATCATCGCGGTGCCGACACCGATCACCGATGCCCGCAAACCGGATCTTGGCCCGGTATGCGGGGCCTGTGAGGCGATTGGTCCGCATCTGGAAAAAGGCGCTTTGGTTATCCTGGAATCCACCGTCTATCCCGGTGTGACGCAAGAGGTCTGCGGGCCGACCCTTGCTGCGACCAGCGGTTTGGTGGCCGGGCGGGACTTCATGCTTGGATATTCGCCCGAGAGGGTCAATCCGGGCGATGCGGAACATTCGCTGGAGACTGTGGTCAAGATCATCGCCGGTCAGGATGACGAGACGCTGGATCGGGTCGAGGCGATCTATGCCCCCATCGTCAAAGCCGGGTTGCATCGCGCCTCTTCTATCATGACCGCCGAAGCGGCCAAGGTGATCGAGAACACGCAGCGTGATCTGAATATCGCGCTGGTCAATGAATTCGCGCTGATCTTCTCGCGGCTTGGGCTTGATACGCTTGAAGTGCTGGAGGCCGCAGGAACCAAGTGGAACTTCCTGCCCTTCCGCCCCGGCCTTGTGGGTGGACATTGCATCGGGGTGGATCCCTATTACCTGACCTATCGCGCCGAACAACTGGGGTATCATCCCGAAGTCATTCTGGCCGGGCGGCGTATCAATGACAGCATGGGCAAACATGTCACCCATGAGCTGATCAAGGCGTTGCTGGCGCGCAAGACCGATCTGAGCCAGGCGCGCGTTCTGGTCATGGGCTTTACCTTCAAGGAAAACTGTTCGGACACGCGCAACACCCGTGTCGCGGATATTCTTGCGGAACTGGCCGATTATTCGGTGGCAGCAGATCTGTATGATCCGTGGATCGACACGGCGACTATCGCCAGGGAATACGGGTTTACCCCGATCGACGCCCTGAAAAACGGGGTATATGACGCCATTATTTTGGCCGTTGCACATAAGCAATTCGTTGAAATGGGTGCGCAGGCGATCAGGGCCTTTGGCAAACCCGAGGCCATCCTTTATGATATCAAGGGAGTGTTTGGCAAAACAGCCTCGGATATGAGACTGTAGAGCCTTCGACCCGCAAGAAGAGCAAGACATGGCGCAGGCGACTTCCCTCCCCCTCTCTCCGGCAAGGCCCGCAGTCGTGATGCTGTATAGCCACGACACATTCGGTCTGGGCCATCTGCGCCGCTCGCGGCTTTTGGCAACGTCCATTACCGAGACGTTTGCGCAGTCCTCGGCATTGATCCTGACCGGTTCGCCGGTGGCTGGTCGCTTTACATTCCCGCCGAATGTGGACCATTTGCGCCTGCCCGGCGTCACCAAGTTGAAAGACGGATCCTATGTTTCGGCTGCATCGGGGACCGACATCGAGTCCACGACCAGTCTGCGCGCGGGCCTCATTCTATCTGCCGTCGAGCAATACAAACCCGATCTGCTGATTGTGGACAAGGAACCGACGGGCTTTCGCGGTGAATTGCTTCCGACGTTGGATCTGCTTTTGAAGGAAGGGCGTACCAAGCTGGTTCTGGGCCTGCGCGATGTTCTGGATGCCCCTGATGTGCTGGCGCGGGAATGGGCGCGCAAAGGCGCGGTCGAGGCGACCGAGACTTATTACGACGATATCTGGATCTACGGGCTGAAGGCGATCTATGATCCGACACAGGGTCTGCCGTTGAGCGCGGCTGCACGGGCGCGCATGCATTGGACCGGATATCTGCGCCGAAGCGCCTGCGGACCGGCCAAAGCCACCGACGAGCCCTACATCCTCGTCACGCCCGGTGGTGGAGGCGATGGCGAAACGCTGGTTGATCTGGTGTTGCAGGCCTATGAACAGGATCCGGATCTCGGCCCCAAGGCAAAGCTGGTCTATGGGCCCTTCCTGTCGGGGGATCGCAGGCGCGCCCTGGAGGAGCGGGTTGCAAGGCTCAAGGGCCGCGTCAGCTCGGTCGGGTTTGAATCCGAAATGGAGACGCTGTTGTCCGGAGCCCAGGGGGTGATTTGCATGGGTGGATACAATACATTCTGCGAAGTGCTGTCTTTTGACAAACCCGCCGTGATCCTGCCGCGCCGCGTGCCGCGCCTTGAGCAGTATATCCGCGCCGCGCGGGCAGAAGAACTGGGGCTGTGCCGGATGCTGGACGAAACGCGCGACGGGCTGACCGCCAAGGCGATGATCGAGGCCATTCGCAACCTGCCCCATCAGGCACGTCCATCCAGAGTGTTTGCGGACGGGCTTTTGGGCGGTTTGGAAACCGTCAATGCACGGGTGCGCGCGCTGCTGCAGGACCAGTCCATCTGCGCAGCGGAATGACGTCCAGCCCGGCTCAATTGGCAATTGTGGTCAAAGGCTGGCCGCGCCTGTCCGAAACCTTCATCGCTCAGGAACTGGTCGCTCTGGAAGAGGCGGGATATCGCTTTGACATCTGGTCGCTGCGCTTTCCCACTGACCACAAGACACATCCGCTGCATGACCGGGTGCGCGCAAAGCTGCGGTATCTGCCCGAGTATCTCTGGCAAGAGCCCGAGCGGATATGGGCGGCGCGCGCAGTGGCGCAAGCCTTGCCGGGCTATGAAAAAGCCCGGGAGATCTGGCGCGCGGATCTGCGTCGCGATCCCAGCACCAACCGCATTCGCCGTTTTGGACAGGCCTGCGTGATGGCGGCGGAACTGCCTGCTGAGACGCGGGGCATATACGCGCATTTTCTGCACACACCTGCGTCGGTCGCGCGCTATGCGGCCATCATGCGCGGCCTGCCGTGGAGCTTTTCGGCCCATGCCAAGGACATCTGGACCTCTCCGGATTGGGAATTGCGCGACAAGCTGGACCCCGAGAGCTTTGGAGCGCGGTTCGGAGTGACCTGCACGCGGTTCGGGGCTGAGCACCTCAAGGATCTGAGCGCCGATGAAAGCCGCATTGATCTGGTCTATCATGGTCTGGATCTCGCGCGGTTTCCGCCACCCCCCCTGCGGATTGCACGCAAGCCCAATAGCCCGTTTCACATGCTCTCGGTGGGGCGGCTGGTCGAGAAAAAGGGCTTTGACCGGCTGATCGATGCGCTGGCGCTTTTGCCCGAAACGCTTGACTGGCACTGGACACATATCGGGGGCGGACCGCTGAAGGCGGCGTTGCAGGACCGCGCCCGAACCCTTGGCCTTGGGTCCCGCATCGACTGGCAGGGGGCCTGTGATCAGCCAGAAGTGATCGGCGCGATGCGCGCGGCGGATCTGTTCGTCCTGCCCAGCCGGATCGCGTCGGACGGAGATCGCGATGGATTGCCCAACGTGCTGATGGAAGCGGCTTCGCAACGGCTTGCGATCCTGTCTACCCCGGTCTCGGCCATCCCCGAATTCATCGAGAGCGGCCGGCATGGTCTGCTTGTCGAGGATGATCCAAAGGCTCTGGCCCGGGCCATGTCCGAGCTGGCCGCAGCGCCCGAACAGATGACCGCGATGGCCGATGCCGCATATGAGCGCCTGCTTCGTGACTTTGCGATGGAGCCCGGTATCGCGCAGCTCTCCAGACGGCTTTCGGCATTGATCGGGACGGACGTATGAAGTCTGTAGTCTTTTACGCCCCGTTGAAGCCACCCACCTATCCGACACCTTCGGGAGATCGCCAGATCGCGCGCAATCTGATGCAGGCTTTGGGCCATGCTTTGGGTGGACCCGTGACGCTTGCATCCGAGTTGCGCAGCCATGAGCCGAAAGGCGATCCCCTTGCTCAGGCCGCGCTTGCCGCCGAGGCTGAGCTTGAAATTGCCCGTCTGAGCAAAATGCCCCAGAGGCCCGACATCTGGGTAAGCTATCACAACTATTACAAGGCACCGGATCTGATCGGACCCTCTGTCAGCCGCGCCTTCGGCATTCCTTATGTGCTGATCGAGGCCAGCCGCGCACAATCGCGCCTGAGCGGAGGCTGGGCCGGTTTCGCGCGCAAGGCCGAAGATGCCAGCGACGCCGCGCATGTCATCTTTCATTTCACCGAACAGGACCGCTTTGCTTTGGAGCGCGACCGGGTTGCGGATCAGCAGATCGTCGCCTTGCCGCCGTTCCTTGATCGCGCGACCCTGCCGCCTGCCTCTGCCTGCGAGGGCGCGATGCTGGCCATCGGGATGATGCGCGCCGGGGACAAGATGGCCTCGTATCGGCTGATCGCGGAAACGCTTGCCCATCTGACGACACGGGACTGGCAGCTGGACATTGCAGGGGATGGTGCCGCCAGCGCGGAGATACATGCGCTGTTTGCGCCCTTCGGCGCGCGCATCCGCTTTCTGGGAGAGCGCACAGCACAGCAACTGCAGGGCGATATGGCCAATGCCGCCTTGCTGATATGGCCCGGCGTGAACGAAGCGTTCGGCATGATCTATCTTGAAGCTCAGGCCGCAGGTCTGCCCATCGCGGCGCAAGATCGACCCGGCGTGCGGGATGTTCTTCCCCCCGGCAACTATCCGGCTCCCGAGGAGGGTGCCAAGGCACTGGCCCGCCAGGTCGACATCCTGCTGCAGGACCCGTCCCTGCGCCGGACACGCGGCCAGCAGGGTCGCCAGCAAGCCGAGGCGCAGCATCTCTTGCCGGCGGCGGCGCAAAGGCTTGCAACCGTTCTCATGCCGCTGATTGGAGACAGATCATGATCCGCCTTGCCTTGCTCAGACATGGGCATACCCCCTGGAACCGGGCGGGACGCATTCAGGGGCGCAGCGATATCGCGCTTGATGAGGACGCACGCGCGGATCTGGCAAAGCTGATGCTGCCCGCGCCCTGGGACCGCGCCGATCTGGTCGCAAGCCCGTTGTCGCGCGCGCAGGAGACCGCGCAGCTTGTCGGCGGGCGTGCGCCCGTCACCGCCACGGCCCTGACCGAGATGTTCTGGGGCAACTGGGAAGGCTTGCAGGGGATCAACCTCAAGGCCGATCCGACAAGCGGCTTTCGCGACATCGAGGATTGGGGCTGGGCCTATCGCCCGCCGGGCGGTGAAAGCCCCGGTGATGTCTGGAACCGGCTGGAGCCCTGGGTCAACGGCCTGACGGCAGATACCGTGGCGGTCACTCATATCGGGATCATGCGCGTTCTGCTGGCACGCGCGACGGGCTGGAACTTTGACGGTCCGGCCCCGTTCCGCATAAAGCGCAACAGGCTGTTCGTCATCAACATCGGCCCTGAACTCAGCCTGTCACCGGAAGATCCCGTACGTCTGATCGACAGGCCGGCCACATGAAGGTCAGTATCATCGTCACGCATCTTCTGGGCACAGGTCATCTGCGCCGCGCGATGATGCTGGCGAAGGGGTTTGTCGATGCAGGCCATCGCGTGCAGGTGATTTCGGGCGGCACGCCGGTGGACGGGATCGCCGTTGCAGGGGTTGAGCTGATCCAGTTGCCACCGGTGAAATCCAACGGAACAGATTTCACCACGCTGCTGAGCGCGACGGGTGCGCCGGCAAGCAAGGCCTATCTGGCCGACCGACAGGCGCAGTTGCTGCGCGCGATGGATGCTGAACCCGATGTCGTGATGACCGAGCTTTACCCCTTTGGGCGGCGTGTTCTGGCGGCTGAGTTCGACGCCCTGCTTGACGCCGCCAGGGCGCAAAGACCAAAACCGCTTATCCTGTGTTCAATCCGCGATATTCTGGCACCGCCATCCCGGCCTTCGAAGGTCGAGAGAACAGGTGCCGTCATTGCCCGGTACTACGATGGTGTTCTGGTTCATTCCGATGCGCAGGCGACCCCTCTCACGGCCAGTTGGCCGGTGTCAGACGCGCTGCAAGGCAAGCTGCTCTATACCGGTTTTGTCAGCGCAGCGGCACCCGGCCCGCATCCGCAGGGCACAGGCACAGGCGAAGTCCTGGTCAGCGCCGGAGGCGGTGCGGTTGGCGCACCGCTTTTCATGGCGGCCTGCGCGGCGGCGGCCCTGACCCCGTCCCTGACCTGGAGATTGCTGATCGGCGGGCAAGACCCCGAACCGCTCGTGAAGAAGCTGCATGCCATCGCACCTGCCAACCTGATCGCAGAACCCGCCCGCCCGGATTTTCGCAACATGCTGAACCATGCGGCCTGTTCGGTCAGCATGGCTGGTTACAATACGGCGATGGACCTGCTGCAAACCGGTGTTCCCGCGCTGCTGATCCCGTTTGACGAGGGCGGCGAGGTCGAGCAAAGCCTGCGTGCCAAAAGCCTGATGCACCTGCCCGGTTTCGAGGTCCTGACCAGCGCCGAGGTCACGCCAGCCCGGCTGGCCGAGGCGGTGACACGGCTTGCCGCTCTGCCCCGGCGCAGCGCCACGGAAATCGCATTGAACGGGGCCGTGGAAACCGTGCGCATCACCCAATCCCTGCGAGAGGGGTCTGCATGAGCGACTGGCAACCCCTTTTGGCGGAACTGCGCGAATGGGAGGCATCGGGCCTAACCCTGCCCTTCTGGTGGCGCGATGATGATGCCATCCACGACACGGCCGCCCTGCGCCAACTGGGGGACATGGCCAGGGCGTCCGAGCTTTCGGTCTGCATCGCCGTGATCCCGGCAAAAGCCGATCAGACCTTGGCAGAATACCTGTCAAACACACCGAATGTGATCGCTCTGGTGCATGGCTGGGCCCATAAAAACCACGCACCGGCATGCGAGAAAAAGGCCGAGTTTGGCGCGCATCGTCCGCTTGACACCATGGCGCAAGAGCTCGAACGCGGCTTTGGCAGGCTCCACAACCTGTTCGGATCGCGCCTTCAGCCGGTGTTTGTACCACCCTGGAACCGGATCACGCCGGACCTCGTTCGCCGGTTGCCGGAGCTTGGCTTCAGGGTGCTGTCCACAGCGACACCGCGCAAGGCCAGATGGGCGGCTCCGGAGCTCGAGCAGATCAACACCCATATTGATCCCATCGACTGGCACGGCACGCGCAGCCTTGTTGACGAGGCGCTGTTGATTGCCCGTCTGACCGCCCTGCTCAGGGATCGCCGCGAGGGTCGCAGTGATGTCACAGAACCACTGGGTTTGCTGACGCATCACCTTGTACATGACGCTGCGATCTGGTCTTTCTGCGCACGGCTGGTGGATGTCCTGATGTCGGGCCCCGCCCGTCCCTGGAACCCGTTCAAAGGAGACATCGGATGAGCCGTCTTGACAGCATGCTCCGCCGCCTCAGCGCTCAGCGCGACGGGCTGAACTGGGCCGCGGATCGCATCAGGGATCAGCCCGGCGATGTGCTGGACCTTGGCCTCGGAAACGGGCGCACCTATGACCATCTGCGCGAGATCCTTCCGGACCGTCGCATCTGGGTGATTGATCGCATGCTGCAATGCCACCCCTCCTGCACCCCGCCTGAGGCCGATTTCCTCGAAGGCGAGGCCGAGCCGATGCTGGCCCGGCTGGCCGGGCAGGACGCACGCATCGCATTGGCCCATTACGATCTGGGATTTGGCATCAAGGAACAGGATGTCGCCGAAGCCGCACGCCTGTCACCGGCCCTGGCGCAGGTCATGGCCCCGGGCGGGCTGATCATCTCGGGCCAGCCGCTGGTCGGGTTCGAGCAACTCACCGGGCCCGACAGTATCGCGCCCGACCGGTACCTGTTCTACCGGGCCTGACGATGACGCCGACCCGCTACGCCATCTATTACGTCCCGGACCTGTCCCAGGCATGGGCACAGGCCTGCACCGCCTGGCTAGGCTGGGATGTCAGCACCAGCAGCCGCGTGGCGCATCCCGAACTGCCCGGAATGCTGGATCGGGTCTCAGCCCTTACGGCGGTTCCGCGTCGATATGGCCTGCATGCAACGATCAAACCGCCCTTTCGCCTGAGCGCGGGAAAATCTCCCATGGCTCTGATGCGCGCAGCGGGTGATCTGGCCGCGCGTCTGGCACCGGCTCGGGCTGATGGGCTGGTGCTGACGCGGTTGGGGCGTTTTCTGGCGCTGACGGCCGCAGGGGACAATACCGCGCTGAATACCCTGGCCTCGCAGACGGTGCGCGATCTGGATGGGTTTCGCGCACAGCCCACAGCGCAAGAACTGGAACGGCGGCGCGCGGGCAAGCTGACCCCATCTCAGGAGCAGAACCTTGCGCGATGGGGCTATCCCCATGTGATGGAGAATTTCCGGTTCCACATCACCCTGACGGGAAAATTGCCCAAGGATGATCTTGCCATAACCCAAGCCGTGCTCAGCGCCCATCTGGGTCCGCTGTTGCCCGCGCCGCTGATCCTCAACACGCTTGCCCTGGTCGGCGAAGATGAGGATGGGTTTTTCCACCTGCTTGAGCGCTTCCCCCTTTCAGGGACCTGAAGCTGCCCGCACATCCAGACCTCGCAGTTGCGCACTGCGCGATCAAAGCCCTACCGTTTCCGCACGGGCCGGTTTATACGCAGGCCAAATCCCAAAGCCTGAGGAGTGGGGCATGTCCTTTGATCGCGCTGTAAAGATCGCACCATCCATCCTGTCCGCCGACTTTGCCAATTTCGGGGCCGAGATCGACGCCATCGAGGCGCAGGGGGCCGATTGGGTTCATGTCGACGTGATGGATGGTCACTTCGTGCCGAACCTCACCTTCGGGCCGCCGGCGGTGAAAGCGTTTCGCAAACACGTCAAGACCGTGATGGACGTGCATCTGATGATCGCGCCGGTTGACCCCTATATCGACGCCTTCGCCGAGGCCGGGGCCGATATCCTGACCGCCCATATCGAAGCCGGCCCCCATATCCACCGGACCTTGCAAGCGATCCGGGGTGCCGGCATGAAAGCCGGTGTCGCGCTCAATCCCGGTACTCCGGCCGAGGCAGTAAGCGATCTGCTCGACCTCACGGACCTGATCTGCGTGATGACGGTAAACCCCGGATTTGGCGGGCAAAAATTCATCGACATGACCACCAAGATCAAGAAGCTGCGCGCCATGATCGCAGATCGCCCCGTGCATATCGAGATCGACGGCGGCGTCGATCCGCAAACCGCGCCCGCAGTGGTCCGGGCCGGAGCCGATGTTCTGGTGGCCGGATCCGCGGTGTTCCGTGGTGGCTCGGTCGAGCACCCCGAGGTCTATGGCCAGAACATCCGAGCCATCCGTGACGCCGCACAGGGCGTTTATGTCTGAGCCGGATTGGCACGCCGCTCTGGTTTTCGGGAACAGGGTGACCGTCTGGCCCATGTCGGGTGACGCCCCGCTGGGCAATGGGCAAACCCATGCGCTTTCAGAGTTGTCCGATCTGCCCGGCCCCGTGGTTGCAGCGGGTCTTGACGTGCCGGCCATACCCGTGCCGGCCCAAGTCGGTCCGAGCACCACATATGCGGCCAACCTGCCCCATGTCGCCGCTATTCCCATGATGCAACAAGAC
>NZ_JBASXK010000060.1:0-33263 GCF_049276915.1 Aestuariivita sp.
AGAGAGTAATGGCTGGGATGGTAGGATTCGAACCTACGGTACACTGTACCAAAAACAGTTGCCTTACCACTTGGCTACATCCCAACTGTGAGCGGCTAATTACGCGCGTCTGGGCACCTGTTCAAGACCGATTCTAAGGAAAATGTGTGTGAATCTGCCCCGTCATTCCGGACGAAGGGTTTTTCGGGTCAGAAGGTCGTCTTCCTGCAGCTCTTCACGTTCGGCGTTGACGATGCGCTCAAGGGCGGCTTCGTCGCTGGCCTGAACGTTCTGCGCTTCAAGCTCGGGCGGGCTGGCGGAGGGGTGGGGCGAAGAGGTCTCGGTCTTCGCAGGTGCGGGCTGGCCCTCGCCGACACCCACGACACGCAGGGTGGTTTCGGGCATCACGATGCCTGCGGCATCGAAGGCACCCAGGCACAGACGCCAGGCTTCGCTGCGGGCCTTGAGAAAGCTGGTATCATGTTGCGCGATCCAGGCGGCCACCTTGATGATGACGGCGCTGTCGCCCAGTTCTTCGATCCAGACGGATGCTTCGGGGGTCTTCAGCACGAAAGGCAAGGCCTGAACCGTCTCGAGTGCCAGAGCCTGCGCCGCGGCCAGATCGGTCGTATAGGCGACACCCAGATCGATCACGAACCGCCTCTCGTCATTGCGGGTATAGTTGATGATCCGGCTTTTGAAGACCGTGGAATTGGGAATGCGGATATGGTTGCCGTCGAAACTCAGCAGGATGGTCGCGCGGCTGGTCAGGCGGATGACCTTGCCGATATCGCCTTCGATCTCGACCGTGTCATTGGGTGCAAAGGGTTGGCGGATGGACAGCATGATCGAGGCGATGAAGTTCTCGACCGTGTCCTTGACTGCAAAACCGATGGCAAGGCCGACAATCCCGGCGGCACCCAGGATCGTCGATAACAGCGCTGCCGCCCCGAGGATATCCAGCGCGACCACAAGGCCCGCCACCACAAAGGCCAATCGCAGGATCTGGCGATAAATGTCCGCGATGAAGGCATTCGGTGCCAGCCGATCCCAGGGCTGGCGCATCCGTGCCAGCAAGAAGCCGGCAAAGACCACCAGAAGAAAGGCCGAGGCCGCGACTGCTGCCAACGGCAGAAAGGCCAGCAGTTGCGTCAGTCGCGCCCGGAAGCGATCCATGGCCGGATTGAGCCGCTCCACAACATCGGTGGTTTCGGTGACGGTGTTGTCGATGGCCACCACGCCTTCGACCCGGCCAACCAGTTCGGTCAGCCGCGCCGCGCTGGCCGTGTCCAGCGTTGTGCCGCGCAGCCTGACAATGCCGGATGAGACGGTGACCGTGATATCTTCATAGCCGTCAAGTTCGCCCAGGATATCACGGATGCGCACCGCGATGGCCGCATCCTGCGCCGCACTGTCCTGAACGCCAATGGTTCCGGTGGGTTGCAGATCGGTTTGGGCCAAGGCCGCGATGGGCAAGCAGAGGCAGATCAAAACGCAAAAGGCGACGCGCCGCATGACATTCATCCTCGGCTTGGGGTTCGCGCCAGCTTAGCGCGCGCAGGGATATTGGCAAATGGGTGTCAGGCGCGCGCGGTTTTCACCAGAATGGCACCGTTGCGATGTCCGGCTTCAACCGCCTGATGGGCAGCGGCAGTCTGGCTGAGTTCGAACACCTCCTGCACCGGGCAGACCAATGCGCCTTCCGTCAAAGCCTCGTGAAGTCGGGCGATGCAGGCCTGCCGCTGATCCCATGTCTGGATGTAGATCAGCGCCATTTCCAGTGTCACGGCTTTGAACATCAAGGGCATGAAGGGCATCACCGGGGCCGGCTCCAGAGCCGAGCCATAGGCGCAGAGGCTTCCGTTTTCAGCGATCACGGCCGCGTTGGTTGCGATGTTGAGGCCGAACTCGGGCTCGATGATGCGGTCAATGGGGGTGCCGGCATTGGCCTCAAGGATGGCTGAGGCCAGGTCGGGCTGGGTGAAATCGACCACCCGATCGACACCCAATGCGCGCAGCCGATCTGCGCCGGCACCGCGTGCGGTGGCGATCACCCGCGCGCCGCCCCACAGCGCGAGTTGCACAGCAAGGTATCCCACTGTTCCGGCAGCCCCTTGAACAAGAACTGTCTTGCCCGCCACCGGACCGCCATTGAAGACCGTGTGGCAGGCGGTCAGGCCGGGAATGCCCAGAACAGCACCGGTTTCAAGATCGACGCTGTCAGGCAGGGTGACGGCCTGTTCGGTTGGTAGCGTGATGTCTTCGGCGCATGTGCCAAAGCCGCGCCGCCACTGACCGTTCCAGATCCAGACCCTCTCGCCCATGCGGGTTTCTGGAACGCCTTCGCCCAGAGCGGTGATCACGCCGGCCCCGTCGCTGTGCGGAATGATCTGCGGATAGGGCGGCTTGAGCACACCGGGGCGATTACCGGATCGCGCCTTGACGTCGGACGGGTTCACCCCGGAATAGCTGAGCGCAACGCGCACTTCGCCCGGACCGGGTGCCGGTGAGTCGAGGTCTGCCTCGCGCAGAACATCCCTTGCTGCTCCGAATGCCGAATATATGATCGCCCGCATGCCTGTACTCCCTGAGCTTGGTGCCGTCACGTTCCCTCTGGTGCGGCTGCCTGATGCGCGTAGCATGAGAGCAAATGCGAAAGGAAGTGGGATGAAGATACTGCGCACGCCCGATGCGGCATTTGACGGGCTCAGGGACTATCCCTTTGCGCCCAATTACACCGAGGTTGCAGGCGGGCAGGGGACCGGATTGAGGATCCATTACCTGGACGAGGGGCCGCAAGACGCGGCTCCGGTTCTGTGCATGCATGGAGAGCCGACCTGGTCCTATCTCTATCGCCACATGATCCCGGTGTTCACGGGGGCGGGACACCGGGTGGTGGCGCCTGATCTGATCGGCTTTGGCAAATCCGACAAACCGGCGCAGCGCAGTGATTACACCTATGAGGCGCATGTTGCGTGGATGACCCAGTGGCTTGTGGCGCTTGATCTAAGGGGGATCACGCTGGTCTGTCAGGACTGGGGCGGTCTGATCGGCCTGCGTCTGGTGGCCGCGATGCCCGAGCGGTTCGATCGGGTCGTGACCGCCAATACGGCCCTGCCAACCGGGGATCAGCCCATGGGGCCGGCCTTTGAAAGCTGGCGCGCCTTTTCACAAGAGGTGCCGATCTTTCCCGCCGGGCGCATCGTCTATGGCGGCACCGTCTCGAAAATCGATCAGGACGAAATCGCTGCCTATGACGCGCCCTATCCCGATGAAAGCTACAAGGCCGGCGCGCGCCAGTTTCCGACGCTGGTGCCTTCGACGCCGGATGATCCGTCCTCGGCGGCCAACCGCGCCGCCTGGGAGGTGTTGCGCGGTTTCGACAAACCCTGGCTCACCGCCTTTGGCGCAGATGACAAGATCATGGCCGGAGTGGACAAGCTGTTTCAGAAGATGATTCCGGGCGCGGCGGGTCAGCCTCATCGGCTCATACCGAATGCCGGGCATTTCCTGCAAGAGGACGTGGGGCCGCAACTGGCCGAACTGGTCAACGCGTTCATTGCCTCGACCCGCTGAACCGGCGGGCCCAAGGGGTGATCTAGTCGCGCTGCTCGCCCGGTTGCACACCCCAAAGCGCATCTTTGGGTGCCCAGCCGCGATACCCGCCGGCGCTCAGGCGGCACCACTGTTCGTCGCAATCGCCCAGTCGGGCGATCACGCCGATCTCGAAAGCTGCGACCGCGGGTGAGGAGGCATCCGGGCGGGCATGCACCGTCAGCATGTCTTTTTCGACCATCACCGTGCGGGCTCCTGACAAGAGCGCATAATGCACCCAGCCGCCCTGTCCGTCGCGATCCTGAACGCGCCGCCAGTGGCCGTGCTCGGCTGTGATGCGCAAAGGCATGTCGCGGCGCGTGAACACCCAGTCAATGCGGTGCGACAGCGATGGTCCGCGCCGGGCATTCCCTTCGGCGGCTTTCATCGACACATAGCGTGGAAGCGGCAGCTTGGTGATCGGCCCGCGCATGATCTCTTCTGCCACGGCACTGGTTGCCATCAACAAAGCGAATGCTGCAACGCCCACTTGTGCAATACGCGAAATACGGCCTGTCACTGTCTGCCTCGGTGTGTTTGTTCTGCTCTTTTTGCCTGCGGGGTTCTTGTGCCCCGTCACGGTCTGCGCCACCATGACACGCAACGGATCAGTTTGAAAAGCACGAGAGGAATATCTGTGCCAAGAGAACCGCTAAGTGTTGTCGTGACGCGACGGTTGCCCGAACCGGTAGAGACCCGGTTGAAGGAGTTGTTCAACGTGCGACTGCGCGATGATGACACGCCCATGACCCGAGAAGAGCTTATCGAGGCCGTGCGCACGGCAGATGTGCTGGTTCCCACGGTGACGGATACGATCGATGCCGGGCTGATCAGCCAAGGCGGAGAAAAGCTCAAGCTGATCGCCAATTACGGCGCGGGTGTCGATCATATCGACGTCGCCACCGCGCGCCAACGCGGGGTTCTTGTCTCGAACACACCGGGCGTACTGACGGATGATACCGCCGACATGACCCTGGGTCTGATTCTTGCGGTCACGCGGCGCATGCCCGAAGGTCTGAGCCTGATGCAAAAGGGCGAATGGGACGGTTGGGCTCCAACCGCTTTGCTGGGCGGTCGGATCTCGGGGCGGCGTCTGGGTATCCTCGGGATGGGGCGGATCGGTCAGGCGGTGGCGCGGCGCGCATCGGCCTTTGGCATGCAGATCCACTATCACAACCGTCGTCGTTTGCGCCCCGAAATCGAGGAGGCCCTGCAGGCTACCTATTGGGACAGTCTGGATCAGATGGTCGCGCGGATGGATGTGATCAGCGTGAACTGCCCGTCGACACCATCGACGTTTCATCTGATGAATGCCCGTCGCCTCAAGCTGATGAAGCCCGAGGCGGTCATCGTGAACACGTCGCGTGGCGAGGTTATTGACGAAAACGCGCTGACCCGGATGTTGCGCGCCGGCGAGATCGCGGGGGCTGGGCTGGATGTTTATGAACACGGCACTTCGGTCAACCCGCGCCTGCGCGAGCTGCCCAACGTGGTTTTGCTGCCGCATATGGGATCTGCCACGATAGAAGGGCGGATCGAGATGGGTGAGAAGGTCATCATCAATATCAAGACCTTCGAGGACGGCCATCGCCCGCCCGATCAGGTCGTTCCCTCTATGCTGTAATGCAGTGCCGGCGGCTGCGGCTGCCCTATTCAGGAGGACTTTGCATGTTCCAGCGTTTGGCAGGACTGTCTCTGGCTGTGCTGATGGCCGGCCCCGGTCTGGCACAACAAGCGGCGGACGCAGTTGCACCCGAAGCCGGGACACAGGGCGTCACGGCCTTGAGCAACCCCGAGATCGCAGCCGCCTATGCGGCGCGCGCCGCCGGTCAGCCCGTACAGGCCGAGACCTGGATGGTCGCCGCCGCGAACCCGCTGGCGGTCAGCGCGGGTGCCGAGGTGTTGCGCAATGGGGGCAGTGCTGCGGATGCCATGATCGCGGTGCAGGTGGTTCTGGGTCTGGTCGAGCCGCAATCCTCGGGCCTTGGCGGTGGTGCATTTCTGGTCTGGTATGATGCCGCCTCCGGAGAGCTGACGACATTGGACGCGCGTGAGACCGCGCCTCTGGCCGCCACGCCTACTCTGTTTCAGGATGAGACCGGTGAGCCTCTGGGTTTCTTTGATGCGGTTGTCGGGGGGCGCTCGGTTGGCACGCCCGGCACCCCTGCCTTGCTGCAAGAGGCGCACAGACGCTGGGGCAAAGCACGCTGGCCGGATCTGTTTCAGGCGGGGATTGCCCTTTCAGAGGAGGGCTTCGCGGTCTCGCCCCGCTTGGCCGGACTGGTCGAGAGCGACGCCGAACGTCTGGCGCGCCGGCCGCAGACAGCAGCCTATTTCCTGCCCGACGGATCTCCGGTCCCGGCGGGCGCGATCCTGCGCAATCCGGCCTATGCCGCGACTTTGCGCGCATTGGCCACAGAGGGCGCGGCTGCGTTCTATTCCGGGGCCATCGCGGCGGATATCGTGCGGGCCGTGCGGGACGGGCAAGGCAATCCCGGAGTCCTGTCCGAGACTGATCTGGCGCTCTATCAGGTGCGCGAGCGTCCGCCGGTCTGTGTGAGCTATCGCGGGCATGACGTCTGCGGGATGGGTCCGCCCTCGTCCGGAGCGCTGACGGTCGGACAGATCCTTGGCATGCTGGAAAGCTATGATCTGGCCGCGCTTGGTCCGGGCAGCGCCGATGCCTGGCGGTTGATCGGCGATGCCTCGCGCCTGGCTTTTGCGGATCGCGGTCGCTATATGGCCGATAGCGATTTTGTCCCGATGCCCACCAAAGGCTTGTTGGAACAGGCGTACCTGGCGCAACGGGCCAGCCTGTTGGCAGGCGATGACGCGCTTCCCGAAGTGGCTCCGGGGAGCCCGAAATGGGATCATGCGCAGCTTTTGGCGGATGATGTCTCGATCGAGCTGCCGTCGACTTCGCATATCTCGATCGTGGACGGGCAGGGCAATGTGCTGTCGATGACCACGACCATCGAAAACGGCTTTGGCTCGCGCCTGATGGTGCATGGCTTCCTGTTGAACAACGAGTTGACGGATTTCTCGTTCCGCACCCATAGCGACGGGGTGCCCATTGCAAACCGGCTTGAGCCGGGCAAACGCCCGCGATCTTCCATGTCACCGACGATCGTTCTGAAAGACGGCGCACCGGTACTGGCGCTTGGATCCTCGGGCGGTAGCCGGATCATCGGGCATGTGGCCCAATCCATCATTGCCTGGCTTGACTGGGGCATGAACATTCAGGAGGCGATCGCTCTGCCTCATGCGATCAACCGGTTCGGCACCTATGATGTCGAAGAAGGGACAGAGGCCGAAGCTTTGAAGGCCCCCCTCGAAGCGCTGGGGTATGAGGTTTCGGTCCGTCAGCTGAACTCGGGGCTGCACGCGATCGCGATCGCCGACGGGCTGCACGGTGCGGCTGATCCGCGCCGCGAGGGGATCGCTCTGGGCAAGTAGGGCCGGGGTTTTCCGGCGCGCTGATAGGGCGTTCATAAACATCACATTTTCAGCCCTTGCGCCTCCCGGCAGGGCGGGCATGATGGCGCGCAGCCATGGGAGGACATGACGATGGTTCAGGCCACAGCACTGCCGCGAAATGAAACGGGCATCGAAACGGCATTGGGTATTCTCAAGCAGCGTTTTGGCGAGAAGTTTCATACGGGTCAGGCGATCCGGGAACAGCATGGCCATACCACGACATGGATCGCCAACCAGGCGCCTGATGGGGTGGTTTATCCACAAGATACCGCTGAGGTGTCCGAGATCGTCAAGATCTGCGCCGAGCACAAGGTGCCTGTCATTGCCTTTGGAACCGGCACGTCTCTGGAGGGGCATATCAACGCGCCCGCCGGGGGTATCTCGGTTGACATGTCCGAGATGAACAAGGTCCTGAAGGTCTATGCCGAGGATCTGCAGGTGGTCGTTCAGCCCGGTGTGACACGCGAGGATCTCAACACGCATCTGCGCGACCAGGGCCTGTTTTTCCCGATCGATCCCGGTGCCAATGCCTCATTGGGAGGCATGACGGCGACACGGGCTTCCGGCACCAACGCGGTGCGCTATGGGACGATGAAGGACAATGTCATCGCACTGGAAGTCGTGATGGCCGATGGTTCGGTGATCCGCACGGCAAGCCGCGCCAAGAAATCATCCGCGGGATATGATCTGACGCGGCTGATGGTGGGATCGGAAGGTACATTGGGCCTGATCACCGAGATAACCCTGCGCCTGCAGGGCATTCCGGAAGCGATTTCGGCAGCGCGCTGTTCCTTTCCCAGCGTTGGAGATGCCTGCAAGGCCGCGATGATGGCGATCCAATACGGTCTGCCCATCGCCCGCATCGAGCTTCTGGATGCGCTGAGCGTGCGCGCGATCAACACCTATTCCAAGCTGGCCCTGCCGGAAGAGCCGTTGTTGCTGCTGGAGTTTCATGGCTCGGAAGCGGGCGTGGACGAGCAGACCGAGATGTTCCGCGCGATTGCCCAAGAGGTTGGCGGCACGGGCTATGAAACGGCTGCGAATGCCGAAGAACGCAACCGTCTGTGGAAAGCGCGCCATGATGCCTATTGGGCGATCCAGACCCTGCGCCCGGGCACACAGGCCTTTGCCACGGATGTCTGCGTGCCGATTTCCCGGCTGGCCGAATGCGTGCAGGCCAGTCAGCAGAAGCTGGCCGAACTGGAGCTTTTGGGACCGATTGCGGGCCATGTGGGGGACGGGAATTTCCATTCCGCCCTGCTGGTGGATATGGACGACGCCGGTGAGCGCGCGCGCGCGGAAACATTCGTCGGCTGGCTGAACGATCTGGCGATCTCGATGGAGGGCACCTGTACCGGTGAGCATGGGATCGGGCAGGGGAAAATGCCCTATCTGGAACGCGAGCTTGGAGCGGCGACGGCCTATATGGGTGCCATCAAGCGGGCGGTGGACCCCGACAACATCTTCAATCCGGGCAAGATCATCACGGTCTGATCCGCGTCTGCGCCTCGGGCAGCTGTGGGGCATTCCGTATTTTCAGCAAGAAGAAGGGGCGCGATTTGCGTCTCAGGAAGGGCGCGCGTCGTATTTGTGCATTGGCATGTCGGCTTGCTTTGGCGGCCCGTATGATTTCGGCCTAAAACAAAAGCGCAAACACGCTCTGAGGGAGTCGCATCCATGAAAACCCATGTCAAAGCCCTAGTCGTCGGGGGTGGTGCCGTCGGCACATCGATTGCCTATCATCTGGCGCGGTTCGGCTGGGAGGATGTGATGCTGCTGGAGCGCGATGAGCTGACCTCCGGCTCGACCTGGCATGCGGCCGGATTGCTGCCCTATTTCAACATGTCCTATGCCACGACGCATATTCATGACTATTCGATCAAGTTCTACAAGACGCTGGAAGAAGAAACAGGTCTGAATGCCGGTTTTTCCGTCGTTGGCAATCTGCGCATGGCGCAAAGTCAGGCGCGCATGGATGAGTACATGCTGTATGCTTCGACAGCGGAAACCTGTGGCGTTCCCTATGAATGGATGAGCCCGGGCGACATCAAGGAACGCTTTCCCCTGGTGCGTACCGAAGATCTGGTGGGCGCGATCTACCATCCCACCGATGGCTATATAAACCCGGCCGATGTGACCATGGCGATGGCCAAGGGCGCGCGTCAGCGCGGCGTGGTGATCGAGCGGAAATGGCAGGTGGATGCCTATCACTGGACGGGGACGCACTGGGATGTGACCTGCACCAAAATGGTCGAAAAGGGTGGCAATCTCGTGCCCTCTGATGAGCAGATCGTCATTCACGCCGAGCATGTCGTGACAGCAACCGGCAACCATGCGCAGCGCACCGCGAAACTGCTGGGGATCAAGATCCCGGCGATCCCGGTCGAGCACCAGTATATCGTCACGGAACCCGACCCCGCGCTGGTCGAGTGGCGCAAGAGCAATGGCGAGCACCCGGTGCTGCGCGATGCCGATGCCAAATGGTATGTCCGTGAAGAGCGCGGGGGCTGGATCCTCGGACCCTATGAAAAGAACGCGCCCGCGCGCTTTCTTTATGATGTGCCCGAGAGCTTTCGGGCGGATCTGTTTCCTCTGGATCTGGAGCGGATCGAAGAGGAATACATGTCGATGATCCACCGCATTCCGTCTTCGGAAGAGGTGGGGCTGAAGGATGATTACAACGGGCCCATCTGCTATACTCCGGACGGCAACCCCTTGCTGGGGCCGGCACCGGGGCTGCGCAACATGTGGCTGGCGGAAGGGTTCTCGTTCGGGATCACGGCTGCGGGCGGCACCGGGCATTATCTGGCGCAACTCATGGTCGAGGGCGAGGCCGAGATCGACATGGCGAGCCTCGATCCCAAACGCTATGGCTCGTGGATGACGACCGAATATGCCGCGCGCAAGAACGAAGAGGCGTATGATCACGTCTACATTCTTCATCACCCGGATGAGGAACGCCCTGCCTGCCGGCCTCTGAGGACCGCCCCTGCCTATGATCGCCAAAAGGCGCTGGGCGCGCAGTTTGGCCATGTGAACGGCTGGGAGCGGCCCAATTATTATGGGCCTTTGGATGCGGATGACAGTTTTGATCATGACAGCCGGTCCTTCCGGCGCGGCGGCTGGTGGGAGTATGCGCGGGCCGAGGCAGAGGCCGTTCGCAACGGCGTCGGTCTGGTCGATGCAACGGCGTTCACCAAACATGTGGTCAAGGGGCCCGGCGCGACCGCGTTTCTGGATTGGTTCACCTGTAACAAGCTGCCCTCGGTGGGGCGGATCAACCTGACCTATGCGCTGACCGATCATGGCACGACGCGGACGGAATACACCATCGTGCGGCTGGGGCAGGACGAATACTATCTGGTATCCGCCGGGGCCTGGACGGCCTATGACGCGGATTATCTGAAGAAAGCGGCCGAGGACAAGGCGGCCGAGTTCGGATGTATCGAGATCCAGGATGTGACCACGCAATGGGGCGTTTTCGCCATTGCCGGACCGAAGTCACGCGATGTTCTGAACGAGATCGTCAAGGATGGCGATCCTGAAACGGTTCTGTCCAACAAGCGGTTTCCATGGTTGAGCATGCGCAATATCGAACTGGGCATGTGCCCGGTGCGCGCCATCCGCGTGGCCTATACCGGCGAGCTGGGGTGGGAATTGCATCACCCCATCGAGATGCAGAATTACCTGTGGGACCAACTGCTTGGCGCGGGCGAAAAGCACGGGCTCAAGCTGGTGGGTGCCCGCGCGCAGAACTGGTTGCGTCAGGAGAAATCCTATCGGGCCTTCGGCACCGAACTGGGGCGCGACGCGACACCGCTTGAAGCGGATTTGCCGCGCTTCGTGGATCTGTCCAAGGAGTTTCACGGCAAGGCCGCACTTGAGAAGACAGGTGTGCGGGTCAAGTGCTGCACGTTTCTGATCGACGGGCCCGAGGATGCCGATCCCTGGGGGCGCGAAGTGCTTTACAATGGCGACACGCGGGTGGGCCGCCTGACGTCGGGGGGCTATTCGGTGGCCTTCGGCAAATCCATCGGCATGGGCTATGTCAGCCCCGATCTGGCTGTGCCGGGAACCCGGCTGAAGGTGAAGATGTTCAACCAGTTGTGGGATGCCGAGGTGGTTGAGGATTCACCTTACGATCCCAAGAACGAGGTAATCCGCAAAGATGGGTAACGTCCGGCGGCGGGCGGTGCTGGCGCTTTTGGTGCTGGCTCTGGGCTTTTTTTATCGTCACAACCCTGTAACCGGCGCGGCGCAGGCCTATGCCGAGGAGATCGCCACCGCATCGGCAGCCACCTATGTCAGCCTGCGGGTGCTCAATGCGTTCTTGTCCACCGCGCAGGAGATCGAGCTGGGCGGCTCGCTGGGCGTGTCGGCCAATGCGCAGCCGCTGAAGATTCTGGAGCCGATCGATGACACGATCGAACGTATCGCCGGGCTGATCTTTGGCGTGATGGTAGCGACCGGCGTCCTGGCGGTGGCGATGGGGCCGGTGAGCGCTGTGGGCTGCGCATTGGCGGCGCTGGCGGCTGTGGTCTGGCTGATGCAGTGGCGCGGCGGCGGCATGGACGTACTTGCGCGCAAGTTGGTGTCTTACGGCGTGTTTCTGGGACTTGCCCTGCCGGTAGCCTTTGTGGTGACCGCCCAGGTGGCTGACCGCATGACTGACGCCGCTTATGAGAGGTACACGGAGATCGTGGCCCAGATCACCGATAGCGTCGGCGCGGATGATCTGGCCGCAAATGACGGGATCTGGCGCGAAGTGGATCGCTATCGCACGCTGGCGACGCGCATCTACGCCGATGCCGATACGCTGATCCAGAGCTATATCGCGATCCTTGCGGTCTATGCGTTCCGCGTCTTTGTGCTGCCTCTGCTGATCCTTGGCGGGTTTTTCGTTCTGGCCCGCCATTTTGCCCGGCCGCACGCGTAATGCGGGACTGGTCCCGCCGCGCTAGAGTGAAATCACCCCGAATTTGTTCAGCACCAAGGTGCCCCAGACCGCCAGCGGAAACAGCGCGGCCAGCAGCACGGCGGCTGATCCCAGATCCTTGGCGATGCGGGAAAGCTCGTGGTGTTCCAGACCAATGCGGTCGACCACGGCCTCGATTGCCGAATTCAGGATTTCCACGATCATCAGGAACAGGATGGAGCCGATCAACAGGCCGGTTTGCGCGATGCTGTCTGCGATCCAGAACGCAAGCGGGATACCTGCGATCAGTAGCAGGGTTTCCTGCCGGAACGCCTGTTCGCGCTGCCAGGCATCCCGCAGGCCGACCTGAGAGTTCCTGAGCGCTGCCCATAGCCGGGCTACCCCGGTCAATCCTTCTGGTTTCATGTGCTCCTGCATCGCGTCTTGTGCCGATCAACGGCTATGTTAGCGCCAAGAGGCGCTTATAGAAAGACGCCGGTTCAGGCAGGCGGCGCTGCCCGGTGAGCGCTGTTCTTGTTCAGGCGCGCTCGGTCAGGATGGCGAGATTGTTGGCCGGCATCTCGACGACGTCGCGTACCCTCAGCCCGGCATCCCGCATCCAGCTTTGCACGTCGATGTCATTCTTGTAGCCGATGGCCGGATCGCTTGCAGTCAGGCTGGCGTGAAAGCTGCGGTCTCCATCCGAGGTGAGGTCTCCAGAGCGCATGAAGGGGCCGTAGAGAACGAAGCGGCCCGTCTTGGTCAGGGCCTGGGCGACTTCACCGATCAGGGTCTGTGCCTCGGGCGCGCTGATCAGGTGCAACAGGTTGATCAGCACGATCAGGTCGGCGGACTGCTGTTTGCCCCATCCGGGGTGGGTGGCGTTCAGGGGTTTTGCGGGCAGGACATTGGGAAGATCGGCCTCGGCTGCATGGGCTGCATGGGCTGCGATGCTGGACAGGCGGTCTGGCGCGACTTCGGTGGGTTGCCAGTTCAGGCTTGGCATGGCGCGTGCAAAAGCCATGAGGTGCTGGCCTGTCCCGCTTGCCAGTTCCAGCGCGATCCCCGAGGCCGGTGCAATGCTGGTCAGCAGATCGGTGATGGCCGCAGAGTTCCTGGCCGCGGAAGGGGCGTGCAGTTTGCCGCCTGCCTGTTCATGGGCAACGGATGCTGTCGGGGGCAACGGGCGCTGGCTCATGCGCGCAACCGGTCCGGTGTCAGTGCGACGACGGTTGCGCCGTCAAGCTGTGGCACCCGCCCTGCGACCAGATCCGCCACAAGTTGCGAGGCCGCGGGCGCGGTCTGAAAGCCGTAGCCGCCTTGCCCGGCGACCCAGATGAAATCGCGGGTCTCGGGGTCGGGCCCCAGAACCAATGCGCGGTCCGGGCTGAAGCTGCGCAGACCGGCCCAGCTGGTTTCCAGGCGGGTGACAGGTTCGCTGACCATCTCTTCATAGCGCGCTAGGCCCTCGGCCAGCACCATGTCATCGGCCCATGCGTCATGGGGGTGCGTCGGATGTTCTTCGGCCGGAGAAACCAGCCATTTGCCGGCATCGGGCTTGGCATACCAGGTTTCGCCCGCACCCATCAGCATGGGCCATGTGCTGACATCATGACCGCCAGGTGCAGGCAGGCGCGCCATGGAACGGCGGTTGGGGGTGATGCCGATCGCCTCGATCCCGGCCATCCGTGCAATCGGATCGGCCCAGGCCCCGGCAGCATTCACGATGTTTCGGGCGTCATAGGTCTGGGTGCCCGCAGTGACGCTCCAGCCGGTATCGCTGCGCGTGATGCTGGTGACCGGTGCTGCGGTCACGACCGTTCCGCGGTTGGCCCGAATGGCCTTGGCGAAATCCTGGATCATCCGGTCCGTGTCGATGTCCCAGGCCGAGTCGTGATACCCCGCATGCGCCACGGTGTCCGGGTTGAGGATGGGCAGCTTCGCGCAGGCCTCCTCCAGGGACAGACGGTCAAGGCCAAGGTCCGTGACGTCATGGGCAAAGCTGTCGGCCTGATCTGCGCGCGCCACAACCAAAAGCCCGCGCGGCGAGAGATAGCCGCCATTGGCCGTGCGGTGATACTCGCCCGATGCAATGTTCAGAGCAACGGTTGCAGGCAGACCATAACTGGCCTCATAAAGTGCCGCCGATCGACCCGAGGCATGATAGCCCAAGGCCGTTTCGCCTTCGAGCAGCGTGACCGTTCCCAGTTCGGACAGCCGCGCGCCGACCGAGACCCCGGCAATGCCGCCACCGATGACCAGGAAATCAATCATAGCTGTTCTTCGATCCGGTCCGTGGGCGGAGGCGGGGTGGGGCTCAGCGCACTCAGGCGCGCATAAAGAGCATCGTCCATCTCGAAATCCAGCGCGGCAAGCGAGGGGGGCAGTTGCTCGGTCGCACGGCCCGAGATTATGGGCATCGGCCGCGCGCTGTGGCGCGCCACCCAGGCCACGGCAAGCGTGGCCGGGTCGGTGTTCAGCTCGGCTGCGACTGTTGCGAGATTGCGGGCTGTGTCATGCATCCACTCTGGCCCATAGCGCGCGGCATATCTGTCATCTTCGCTCAGTCTTCCGGCACCACCGCTGGTATATTTGCCCGTCAGCAGGCCGCCACCAAGGGGAGAGTAGGGCGCAACGCTGATCTTCTGATCGACGCTCATCGGCAAAAGCTCGACCTCGACCTGACGTTTGACAAGGTTGTACATCGGCTGGATCACATCAATCGCAAGATCGAATTCCGCAGCGACGGCCTGCGCCTTCATGACCTGCCAGGCGGCGAAATTCGACACGCCGATATAGCGGATCTGGCCTGCCTGTTTCAGAGTGGCGAGCGCCTCGATTGTTTCGCGCAGATCGGTGTCGCCATCAAACAGATGCAGGTACAGCAGGTCGATACTGTCCATGCCCAGCCGCGCGCGACTTTGATCGAACTGCGCGCGGATGTTCGCGCCTCCCGAACCACCGGAATATCCGACCTTGGAAGCGATGATCAGCGCCTCCCTCTCGGGTGCGGCAAACCTGCCCAGCAGGGTCTCGGATTCACCGCCGGTATAAATCCAGGCGGTGTCGAAATGCGTGATGCCAGCCGCGCGGCAGGCGTCATACATCGCGCGCGAGGCGTTTGCGTCGGCGCGACCTCCGAACTGCATCGTGCCAAAGACAAAGCGACGCGTCGGGGTGCCGTTCAGGGAAACCAAATCAGTCATTCGCGCACAGTGCCATGTCATGCAGGCGGACGAAAGTGGGTGTGTTTGCTCTGTCGGATTGCAGTTTCATCACGCAATCAACATAGTGAGGTCAGATCAGACGATTTGGACAGCTTGAACAAAAGGAGCAAGTCTTGGAAAACCCGGCCATTCATCCCATGGCGTCCGATCATCTGCCCCCGTTCATCGGAACGGCAGATGGCGGCGATTTTCTGTTCAGCGTGATGGTCGTGTTCACCATCGGGCTGATCCTGGCTATCGGAGTGCTTTACCTGCGGCTCCATGCCCTGCCCGAACAGTTGGCGCATAGCGGCAATCATTCGCAAAAGCAGGTGATCGGTATTCTCGCGCTGCTTGCCTTGTTCACGCATAATCATCTGTTCTGGGTGCTGGCCTTGCTGGTGGCGGCGTTCCGCATGCCCGACTTCCTCACGCCGCTGTCGTCGA
The DNA here is from genome assembly GCF_049276915.1 of Aestuariivita sp. Lineage (NCBI taxonomy): Bacteria > Pseudomonadati > Pseudomonadota > Alphaproteobacteria > Rhodobacterales > Paracoccaceae > Aestuariivita > Aestuariivita sp. Next base: position 15,619 of record NZ_JBASXK010000060.1, read on the forward strand.
TCGCGAAATCGCTGGCCGTCATGTCGGGGCGCAATCCAACCGCGGATGATCCCGACCCTGCGTCCCGGCCCGCAGGGTCCGCACCGCAAAGCGGGGGACACTGATCCATGCTGGAACTAGCTGTTTGCGCGTGTTTCACGCTGCTGCCGGATTATCTGTTTCGCCGCTATGTTCAGGGCAAGCGGATCGGGCAAGAAATCAATTTCTTCACCATGTGGTACGAGCTGCGCTGGGGCATTGTGACCTGCCTCATGGCGACGATAACCATCATTACGCTGGTGTTTTACTACCACCCCTCGACACAGGCGGTCAGCTCGTATTTCCGCACGGTCACGATCCTGCCGGAAACGCCCGGGCGGGTCACCGAGGTGTATGTCACCAACAATCAGGGGGTCGCAGCGGGTGATCCGATCTTCCGGCTGGACTCGACCAGCCAGGACGCCGCCGTCGTGAGCGCCCAGCGGCGTGTGGAGGAGGTGAACGCCCAGCTTGCGGTATCTGGCGCTCAGGTGGCCTCTGCACAGGCGACGGTCGATCAGGCCACTGCAGCCCGCGACCTGATCAAAGAGGACTTTGATCGCAACAACGAACTGCTGGAACGCGGATCACCTGCGGCCAACCAGGCCGAGGTCGACCGCCTGGCCAATCGATTGGCCGAGCGCGAAGCACAGCTTGAGGCCGCGCGGGCCAATCTCGAGGCGGTGCGCGAGAACATCGAGATCGTTCTGCCGGCACAGCGTGCCAGCGCCGAGGCGTCGCTTCGGCAGGCCGAGGCCGAGCTGGCAAAGACATTGGTTGTTGCCGGTGTGAGTGGACGGGTCGAGCAGTTCAGCCTGCAGGTCGGCGATTACGTCAGCGCGATCCTGCGTCCGGCCGGGATCCTGGTCCCGTCCGGCTCGGGTCAGGCACGGTTTCAGGCGGGCTTCAACCAGCTGGCAAGCGGGGTTCTCAAGCCCGGCATGGTTGCGGAAATCGGATGTATGCCGCGCCCCTTCACGATCGTGCCGATGGTGATCGTGGCGGTGCAGGATGTCATTCCTTCGGGACAGTTCCGCCCCAGCGATCAACTGCTGGACCCGCAAAACAACATGCGCCCCGGCTCCATCATCGCCTTTCTGGAACCGCTCTACGAAGGCGGTATCGACGATCTGCCCCCGGGCAGCAATTGTCTGGGCACCGCCTATACCAACCATCACGACCTTCTGGTGCAAGGTGATCTGAATCTGGGGACCTCGATCTTCTATCATGTCGTCGACACCATCGGCATAGTGCATGCCGCCGGACTGAGGCTGAGGATGTTGCTGCTGCCGGTGACGTCTCTGGTGTTGTCCGGGCACTAGCCGCGCCCGGGTGCCCGGTCAGATCAGCTGACCAAGCGCATAAAAAAAGCCCCGCATGACGCGGGGCTTTTTCGTCCCGAGAGGACAAGGATCAGTTGGGAACGTCGCCAACGATGCCTTCGACATAAAAGTTCATGCCGGCCAGTGCTCCGTCGCCTGCCACTTCACCCTCTGCCAGCCAGACAGAACCGTCCTGCTTGTTGATGGGGCCGGTGAAGGCGTGATACTCGCCCGACGCCAGCGCCGCTTTCAGCGCCATTGCCTCTGCCTTGACTTCGGCAGGCACTGCGTCGGTGATCTCACCGATGCCGACCATGCCTTCAGAGATACCGTGCCATGTGTCCACGCTCTCCCATGTTCCGTCCATCACGGCGCGTGTGCGGGCGATATAGTAAGGGGCCCAGACGTCCAGAATGGCGCTGACACGCGGGAAGGGCGCGTATTGCGACATGTCAGAAGCCTGACCAAAGGTGACAACACCACCGGCTTCCTGAGCGGCGGCATGCGGTGCCGTGGAATCGGTATGCTGCAGGATGACATCCGCACCCTGTTCGATCAGAGCCTTGGCGGCATCTGCCTCCTTGGCGGGATCAAACCACGTATAGACCCACACGATGCGGAACTCGACATCGGGGTTGGCTTTCTTGGCGTGCAGATAGGCCGAGTTGATGCCGCGGATCACTTCGGGGATCGGGTAGGAGGCGATATAGCCAATGATGTTGGATTTTGTCATCGAGCCCGCGATATGGCCTTGAACGGCACGGCCTTCATAAAAGCGCGCCGAATAGGTCGAGACGTTGTCCGCGCGCTGATAGCCGGTGGCGTGCTCGAATTTCACATCCGGGAACTTCTTGGCAACGTTGATCGTTGCCTCACCAAAGCCGAAGGATGTGGTAAAGATCAGGTCCGCACCATCCAGCGCCATCTGCGTCAGCACACGCTCGGCATCGGGGCCTTCGGCGACGTTTTCGACGAACACGGTCTCAACCGCATCGCCGAACTCGGCTTCGAGCGCCTTGCGGCCCTGATCGTGGGTAAATGTCCATCCGCCGTCACCGACTGGACCGACATAGACAAAACCCACCTTGGTCTTGTCTTGGGCAAAGCCTGCTGTGGCCAGCCCCAGAGCCACCACGGCCCCGGTCAAAATAGTCTTCAGTTTCATTCAGGTTTCCCCCAGGTTGGTTATTGGCCTCTAGTTCGAGGCGTGGAAAATCCGACCGAGTGCTGCAGGAGACCTGCTTTTGTCGGCCGAAAGAATGACAAGCACCACGATTGTGATAAGATATGGAGACATTGCCAGATACTCGACGGGAATGGCAACGCCCGCTGCTTGCAAATTCAGCTGCATGACGGTGACTCCGCCGAAAAGATAGGCACCCAGCAGGGCGCGCCAGGGTTTCCAGCTGGCGAAGACAACAAGTGCCAGGGCGATCCAGCCCACACCCGCGGTCATGCCCTCGGTCCACTGCGGCACCCGGATCAGGCTGATATATGCGCCCCCCAGCCCCGCACAGGCCCCGCCAAAGAGAATCGCCATCACCCGGATGCGCACCACCTTGTAGCCCAGCGCATGGGCGGCATCATGGCTTTCACCCACCGCGCGCAAGATCAGACCGGCACGGGTGAACCGCAACACGGCCCAGACGGCCGCGGTCAGCGCTATGCCGAAATACAGCACGGGATCATGGGAAAACAGAATCGGCCCCACCACCGGCAGATCGCTCAGTACCGGCAGATCAAGGCGCGGGGTCGCAGGCGGTTTGACCCCGACATAGGACTGCCCAAGCAGGGCTGACAACCCAAGACCGAAAAGCGTCAGGGCCAATCCCGAGGCCACCTGATTGGCCAGGGCATATTGCGTGAGAATGACAAAAAGCAGCGACAGAACCGCCCCCCCGATCGCGGCCGCGACAAAGCCGAAAAGCGGCGAGCCTGATTCCACCGAAATCGCAAAGCCGCAGATCGCGCCGACGATCATCATGCCTTCAACCCCAAGGTTGAGAACGCCTGCCTTTTCGACCACCAACTCGCCAATCGCGGCCAGCAGGATGGGCGTGGCCGCCACCATGAGCGAGGCCACCAGAAGAACCGGGTTGATTGAACTCAGATCCATCACGCCACCTCCCGTGCGCTCAGACGCACCCGATAATTTGTCAGCAGATCAAAGGCCAGAAGGAAGAACAGAAGCATCCCCTGGAAAACCTGGATCGCCGCCGCCGGCAATCCCAGCTGGCTTTGGGCGATCTCACCGCCGATATAGGTCAGCGCCATCAACAATCCGGCCAGCAGGATACCCACCGGATGCAGACGTCCCAGAAAGGCCACGATGATCGCGGTAAACCCATAGCCGACGTTGAAATCAATGGTGATCTGGCCGGCTGGCCCCGAGGCTTCGAACATCCCCGCAAGACCTGCCAGAGCCCCCGAAGTCCCCAGGCAGAACAGGATCAGGCGCGCGGGATTGACCCCGGCAAAGCGCGCCGCACGCGGTGCCTCTCCGGTCAGCCGAATATGATAGCCCAGCATATGCCGGTTCAGCAGGACATAGGCAAAGATCACGGCGATGAACGCACTCACCACGCCCCAATGCATACCCGATCCGGCGATGATCTCGGCGTTATGGGCGCTGGCATATTGCTGCAGATTGCGAGAGCCGGGAAAGCCGAACCCGTCGGGATTGCGCAGCAAACCCAGCGCGACCGAGGCCAGTAACTGCTCGGCCACATAGACCAGCATGAGCGAGACAAGGATCTCGTTGGTTCCGAACCGCACCTTCAAAAGCGCCGGGATCATCGCCCAGGCCATGCCGCCTACGGCTCCGCCCAGCACCATCAGGGGAAAGATGTACCAGGCCTCGAACGGATAGAACGCAAGGCCGATGCCGGCCCCCACGATTGCACCGATGATGTATTGCCCCTCGGCCCCGATGTTCCAGATACCGGCACGAAACCCCAGGGACAGGCCAATCGCGATCAGGATCAATGGTGCCCCCTTGATCAGCAACTGCGGGCGATAAAAGAACGAGAACTCACCAAACAGCGGATCCCAGAAAATCACCCGGATCGCGGTCACCGGATCCTTGCCCAGAAGCGCAAACAGCAAACCGCCCGCAACCATCGTGGCCAGCACAGCCACCACGGGCGTCGCCGCTGACCAGAACCGCGAGGGCTGAGGCCGTTTCTCCAACCGCATCATGTCGCGCACTCCTGCTGCTTCTTTCTGGTCAAAAGTACCCCGGTGCCCGGCCCGGTGCCCGCACCCGGCCGGTTTCTCCGGGGCAGGGGGCGCGATCGCTGCTCAGACATGCGCCACCTCCATGCCATGGGCACCACCCATCATCAGCCCGATCTCATCGACCGTCAGCTCGGCGGTGGGTCGGATATCCGACAGCCGCCCTTCGTTCAGCGCGGCAAACCGACCGGATATCTCCATCAACTCATCCAGGTCCTGGCTGATCACCAGGACGGCGGCCCCATCTGCGGCAAGATCCAGAATGGCCTGCCGGATCGAGGCCGCAGCCGAGGCGTCCACGCCCCAAGTCGGTTGATTGACCACCAGCACGGAGGGGTTTTGCAGAACTTCCCGCCCGATGACGAATTTCTGCAGGTTTCCGCCAGACAGGGAGCGTGCCGCATTGCCCGGTCCGGGCGTGCGCACGTCAAAGGCCTCGATGATGGCCTGCGCGAAACTGCGGGTGTCGCCCCATTTCAGAAAGCCGTTTGATGTCAGGTTCTTGCGTACCGCACCGGTCAGCAGCGCGTTTTCCGTCAGGCTCATGTCGGGGGCGGCGGCATGGCCCAGGCGTTCCTCGGGCGCTGCCAGCAGCCCTAGCTTGCGACGCGGATTTGGCCCCAGATGGCCGATGGGCTGGCCGTTCAGCTTGATGGCATCCGCCGTGCTGCGGATCTCACCCGAGAGCGCCGAAAGCAACTCATCCTGCCCGTTTCCGGCCACGCCGCCGATACCCAGCACTTCGCCCTGTTGCAGGGTAAGGTGGATGTTCTTCAGCGACGTTCCGAATTCCGTGGGCGATCTGACCGACAGGCCGGTGATATCCAGCGCCACCTCCCCCAGGGTGTGATCGCGTGGTGTCGGCGTTTTCAGGGCCATGCCCACCATCATCTCGGCCATTTCACGCGCCGTGGTCTCGCGCGGGATACAGGTGCCGACAACCTTGCCCAGACGCAGGATCGTGGCCGCGTCACACAGCGCGCGGATCTCTTCGAGCTTGTGCGAAATATAAAGGATCGCCGTGCCCTCGGCAGACAGTTTGCGCAGTGTCTGAAACAGGATCTCGACCTCTTGCGGGGTCAGAACCGAAGTCGGTTCATCCATGATCAGCAGCTTGGGATCCTGCAAGAGACAGCGAATGATTTCAACGCGTTGCCGCTCGCCCGCCGAGAGGTCCCCAACCACGCGGAACGGGTCCAGCGGCAGGCCGTAGGTCTCCGAGACCTCCCGGATGCGCCGCGCCAGATCACGAATTGCGGGCGGGTTTTCCATGCCCAGAGCGATGTTCTCGGCCACATTCAACGCATCAAACAAAGAGAAGTGCTGGAACACCATCGCGATGCCATCGGCGCGCGCCGAGCGCGGCTCGGGGGGGGCGAAGCCTGTGCCGCGCAGGGCCATGGTGCCGGCGTCCGGTTTGACCAGGCCATAGATCATCTTGACCAGTGTCGACTTGCCCGCGCCGTTTTCGCCCAAAAGCGCATGGACCTCCCCCACACCGATGTCAAAGGACACATCCGAATTGGCCACCACGCCGGGATAGGCCTTGGTCAGCCCCCTGATCGACAAAAGGATGTCACTCATGCCCGTTGCTCCTTGTTCTGTGCCGGAGTGTCGTGGCGCGCCAACAGGGCCTGCGTCACGCCGATCGCGATTTCTGCGGGATGCTTGCCAAGGGCGGGATCGCCGATGGGGCAGGTGATACGGGCGATGCGGTCGGCACTGTGCCCCAAAGCCGCCAGCCGGTTGCGAAAGCGCGCCCATTTTGTCTCGGACCCGATCAGCCCGGCAAAGGCAAAGGGCTGGTTCAGCACGCAATGGCACAGCTCCAGATCATACTCGTGATCCGGCGTCATGATGTAATGGAAAGCCTCGGGTGGCGCGCCGGCCATCACCTCGTGGGGCGGGCGGTCGGTGATGCAGGCGACACAGGCAGGCAGATCCGCGATCAGATCCGCGCGCGGGTCCGCCACGATCACCTCCACATCCGGCAGCATCGCCATGACTCTGGCAAGGGCATTGCCCACATGACCCGCGCCATAGATGTAGACCGGCAGCCTGTCGCGCCAGAGCTGTTCGATCAGCCAGCCGTCCGAAAGCTGTGTTCTGACCTCCTCCGAGCGGTCTGCGGCCCGCATCAGCGCGCGGCGCAGCTTTGGCGGCAAGGGGGCATCTCCCTCGACCCGCCGGACATAGAGCCCGGCGAATTCGAATGTCCCGTGATCGAACACGGCGCGCAGGCGCGGCGCGTCCCAGATTTCCGTCACCAGGGTAACGCTACCGCCGCAGCACTGTCCCAGCGAAGGCCCCAGCGGCTGGCGCAGTACCCGGATTTCCGCGTCGCCCTGCAGCATCTCGCGGGCCCGGGCCGTCGCGTCATATTCCAACCGGCCCCCTCCGATGGTGCCGATGATCCTGTCGGGACAGACCAGCATGGCCGTTCCCGCCTCGCGCGGGGTCGAGCCTTTGTGATCCGTGATGACGACCCGGGCAATCCTGCCCTCGACCTCGACGGCATCGTGCAGGGCATTCAGATCAAGCATCGCGGCGGACCCGACCACAGGCGCGCCAGACCTCTTCTGCCGTGGCCGGTGCATTCAGCGCAGGATAGGCAGTTCCGCAGGCCGAAACCGCATGGCTGAGTGCCAGATAGGCGGATATCCCGAGCATGAACGGCGGCTCTCCCACGGCTTTCGAGCGGTAAATCGTCTCTTCCCGGTTCTCACCGGACCAGAGCGCGACATTGAAGATGTCCGGGCGATCCGAACAGGCCGGGATCTTGTAGGTGGAAGGGGCATGGGTGCGCAATATGCCGCGCGCATCCCAGACCAGTTCCTCGGTGGTGAGCCATCCGGCCCCCTGGACATAGGCCCCCTCGACCTGCCCGATATCCAGTGCCGGGTTCAGCGAGGCCCCCGCATCATGCAGCAGATCGGCGCGCAGAATGCGGTTCTCGCCGGTCAGAGTATCGATCACCACTTCGCTCACCGCCGCGCCATGGGCAAAGTAAAAGAATGGGCGTCCCTTGCCCCGGATACGATCCCATTCCAGCTTGGGTGTCTTGTAAAATCCGGTGGCAGACAAGGACACGCGTCCCATCCAGGCCGCTTGCGCCGCATCGGCGAAATCCATCACATCATCGCCCACATGGACCTTGCCCTCTGCAAAGCGCACCTGGTCGGGTGTGGTTTGATGCTGGCTGGCCAAGTGGTCGGCCATGCGGTCCCGGATCGTGTCACAGGCCGCCTTGACCGCCATTCCGTTCAGGTCCGACCCCGAGGATGCGGCCGTGGCCGATGTGTTGGGCACCTTGCCGGTATCCGTGGCGGTGATCTTGACCATCTCGATGGGGATGGCGAAACGCGCGGCCGCAACCTGCGCGACTTTCTGAAACAGGCCCTGACCCATTTCTGTGCCGCCATGGTTCAGATGGACCGATCCGTCCTGATAGACATGCACCAGAGCGCCAGCCTGATTGAGATGTGTCAGGGTAAAGGAAATCCCGAACTTCACCGGCGAAAAGGCGATGCCTTTCTTCAGAACCGGGTTGCGCGCGTTCCAGTCTTCCACCGCGGCGCGCCGCTGGTGATAATCGCAGCTTTGCAAAAGCTGCTCGGTCATTTCATGCAGCTCGAAATCGGTCACGCGCATCCCGTAGGGCGTCACTCCCGGCTTCGCGCCCCGCGCCACGGCCGCGGCGGACGGGTAGTAATTCGCGCGTCGCACCAAAGCCGGATCCAGTCCCAGCGCATGGGCCACATGATCCATCACCCTCTCGATTCCCACCATGCCCTGTGGTCCGCCAAAGCCGCGATAGGCGGTGGCACTGCACATGTTGGTCCTCAGGCGGTGGCTTTCGATGCGCATGTGATCGATGCAATAGGCATTGTCGGAATGCAGCATCGCCCGGTCCGCGACCGGCAGGGACAGGTCCATTGACCAGCCACAGCGCGTGTATTGATGAAACGATACCGCGCTTATGCGGCCCGTGTCGTCATGGCCCACGTCGTAATCAATACGGAAGTCATGACGCTTGCCGGTGATGATCATGTCATCGTCGCGGTCATAGCGCATCTTGCAGGGTTTGCCGGTCAGCCGCGCGGCCACCGCGCAGGCAATGGCCAATGCGTTGCCCTGGCTTTCCTTGCCGCCGAAACCGCCGCCCATGCGCCGCGTCTCGACACGTACCGCATGCATCGGCTGAGCAATCGCATGGGCGACCTTGTGCTGAATTTCGCTTGGATGCTGGGTCGAGGAAAAGACATGCATATCGCCATTGTCCTGGGGCCAGGCCATCGCGGCTTGTCCTTCCAGATAAAAATGCTCCTGCCCGCCCAGGTTCATCCGGCCCGACAGACGCATCGGGGCGGCCTCCAGCGCCTCAAGGGTCGACCCCTTCTCATAGATGCGTGGCCCGTCTTCGAACCGGCTGTCCGCGGCCAGAGCCTGCTCGATGGTCAGGATCGGGACGTCTTCCCGAATGGCGACTTTGGCCAGCGTCGCCGCCTTGCGTGCGGCCAGATGACTGCGCGCGATCACCAGAAACAGCGCCTGGCCGGCAAAATGCACATCCCCGGTCGCCAGGAGAGGCTCATCATGGTTGGACGGAGAGGTGTCCGCGTCAAACTCCAGATCAGAGGCGGTCAGCACCGCCACCACACCGCGCGCGCGCCGCACCGGCTCAAGGTCCATCGTCTCGATCGTGCCGCGTGCCACCTTGGACAGACCGAATGCCAGGTGCAGCGTGCCCGTCGGTGCCGGGATATCATCGACATAGCGCGCCGCACCCGTCACATGAAGTGCCGCGGCATCATGGGGCAGGGGTTTTGCCACGCTCACGGCGTCACCTCCAGAACCGAAATCACCGCGCCCTGATCTTCCAGCCAGCAGCGCATCAGCAGCGCCTGCGCCGTTTCCAGCCTGTAATCCGCCGAGGCGCGCATATCGCTCAGCGGCGTAAAGTCCTGATCAAAGGCGTTTTGCGCGGCCATCACGGTCGCCTGTGTCCAGGGCTGGCCGTTCAGCGCGGCTTCGACATGGGCGGCACGCTTGGGAATACCGGCCATGCCGCCGAAGGCGATGCGCGCTTCGGTCACTGTGCCGTTCTGCACCGTTATGTTGAAGGCGCCGCAGACCGCCGAGATATCCTGGTCAAACCGTTTGGATATCTTGTAGACCCGCAACCGGTCCGGCTGGTTCGGGATCGTCACGGCCTCCACGAATTCACCGGGTGCCCGATCCTGCTTGCCGTAGTCGATGAAGAACGCCTCGATCGGCATCTCGCGACGCGTATCGCCCTTGCGCAGGTGCAACCTGGCCCCCAGCGCGATCAGCGCGGGCGGATTGTCTCCGATGGGCGAGCCATTGGCGATATTGCCTCCGATCGTGGCCGCATTGCGCACCTGAAGCGAGCCATACCGGCGGATCATCTCGGCATAGGAGGGATGCCGCGCGGCCATGGCACCATGCACCCTATCCATCGTCACCGCCGCGCCGATGCGCAGACCGGCGTCTGTTTCTTCGATCTGCTGGAGATCGCGGCAGCCGCTCAGGAAAGCCACATCGCCCAGATCCCGCAATCCCTTGGTCACCCAAAGCCCCACATCGGTCGCGCCGCCGATCAGCGTGCCATCGGGATGCGCGCTGTACCATGCCGCCAGCGCGTCGGCGCTCCGGGGCAAGGCCGGTTCTGCGCTATGTGATCCGGGTGCGACATCCGTCATCCAGACCGGCACCGGCTCTGCCGCTGCGGCCTCTGCTGCGCGCACGATCGGCGCATAGCCCGTACAACGGCACAGATTGCCCGCCAGCGCGTCGTCGAAATCGCCTTGGCCATTCAGATGCGCGCAGGCCATCGAGGTGATGAAGCCCGGCGTGCAAAATCCGCATTGGGATCCGTGATGTCGGATCATCGCCGATTGCACCGGGTGAAGCTCACCGCCGGGGCCGCTGACCCCTTCAACGGTCCGCACGGCTTTGCCCTCCAACTGAGGCAGGAACAGGATACAGGCGTTCAGAGTGCGCGCTCCATCGCTGTCCGACACGATCACCGTACAGGCTCCGCAATCGCCCTCGTTGCAGCCCTCCTTGGTGCCTGTCAGGCCACGCTCTTCGCGCAACCAGTCCAGAAGCGTCATCGTCGGGGATGTACCGGCCACATGGGCAGTCTCTCCATTCAGAAGAAACGTGATGTCCATTTGGTATACCCGTCGCGGTACAATGTTTGGCCCTGATCGTGCGGCCCCGATGCGACGTAGGGACGGCACTGGCGCGTTCCAGCCTGCACAGGTTAGAAAGCAGGCAGTTGATCTTGCAAGAAAAAGCATTGCTGCGTCTGCATAATCTGTGCCCCATCGCCCGAAATGCCGTCAAGAGCGGCCAGAGGGAAACATCGCAAAAACCGGTGTTTAGGGCGTTCGGCTTGCCTTGCCTGCGCGAAATAGCTTCAAATTTTGCCAGAGAATGCGTTTCGTCCTGATCACCGTGTTTTACGCATCTGATGCGGTCAGGGGTATGTGATGGGCGCGATCCGCAGTCATCGCCCGGTTCAACGCGGTGCGCATGCGTGCCCCATGCGCACAAGCTATCCGATGGCAGAAAATCCGCAAGGTGCACCATCAAGACACTTGATCGATGGCAAAGACCCGGCCAGTATCAAGGGACTGGACGGTCGCCTAATCGACTTCCCCTGAATACTTATTTCGTGCCCGTCTCTTTTTTATCGGCATGGCGGTCAGGTTGTCTGGCCCTGCAAAAATTTAGTCTCGAAAGGTGTTTCATGGACATTTCTGAATATTGGAAGACAGCCAAGGCGCAATCCAAAGCGCTGACCGGCGTGGCGAAACTTGATTCCGGCGTGTTTCATTCCAGCGGCATCGCCTCGTCACTTGAAGCATACATCAAGGCGGTCAAGGGCGGAAAGCAGGCACAGATCGCAAAGGCCGCAGCTGTCGCGTACAAGAAGTGCAACGAGTACGTCACCAAGATCCACAAAAAAGAGATCATGTCCGCGCAGGGCAAAAAGGCGATGTCCCAGCAGCAACTCAAAAGCGCAAAGATTGTCGGCGATGCTCTGGACAAGATCCTCGAGCAACTTGCCGCGGTGATCTCGGGTCAGGCAGTGGCCGGTTCCTTTGATGGCGATGCCGTTCAGGATGCAGCCGCCAGCAGTGACCAGCCCGACCGTATTCTGGGCCAGAAGGCGCAAGCTCATATCGATCTGCGCAACAAGGTCGAAAAGGATGCCAAGAAGTTTCTGGCCAGCTACAAGGCCAAGGCCGCACCGGTCGCCAACTTCCTGAAGATCGGACAGAAATCGGCGGCGGATGCGCAGACCACCAAGAAGGCGGGCGATACGTTCAACAATATTCAGGCCATCAGCAATGCTCAGCGCGCGTCCGACGAGATCGCCAGCATTCTGAAACAGATCCAGGACCACTATGACGCCAACATTTCAAGCTCTGGCACCGACTTCATGAAGGGTCGGATGGATTTCGCAGGCAAAGACGAATTGCCTGCGAAATTCCGCGTCACTTACATGAAGGAACACAACGCCGCCTGGGGCCGCGTCATGACGCAGGCCAATGCGATCAACGAGCTGATCGTGAAAATCAAGGCGTCTCTGGAAGCGGCCAACAAGTTCCAGGATATTGCAGAAAGCAACTCGCTTCAGGCCATCGATCCGTCCAAGCTGATCGCAAAACTCTCCGCGATTGAAACTGCCGCAGACAAGGCGTTCAAGGACACCGAACTGGCGCGCACACGGGTGCTGAACGTGGAGGAAAATGTCCGCAACATCATGACATCGTCCCTTGATGCTCCCGGCAAGACGAAAGGTATCAAGCTGCGCTCGGATGATGCGAACAAGCGCATCCAGCAGGTCGTGAACGGGGGCAAGCAAAGCAAGGAGTTGCGCGCACGTATCGACGCAATCACCTCCAATATCGAAGATGCATCCGTTTTGGCCGCGGCGCGCACAGCCGCATCGCACCTGGACAAAACCGACGCATTGCTGCGAAATTTCCGCGCCGAAGCACAAGCGGCGCTGGGGGCTATTCAGGAGGCAAATCGCACGCTCAGTGAGCTGACCTGACACTCCTGGCGACATGAGATGACATCCTGCGGCAGCCGGCCTCACGGACTGCCGCGGGATGCTCTTGTTGACCGGGGCTTGGCCATCGCGCGAAACGGCTTTTGCGATCAGCCAGATGCCGCTTTGCTCTGGTAGCGCCAGTCCTTCCTGCCTAACCTGCCTGAATGAGCATTCCCCGATTCATTCACCTGCGCGTCCATTCCGAATACTCCCTTCTGGAGGGCGCGGTGCGGCTGAAAAAGCTGCCTGATCTGTGCAAGTCCGCGGATATGCCGGCGGTGGCGCTGACGGATACGAACAACATGTTCGCCGCGCTCGAGTTTTCGGTATCCCTGTCGGCGGCCGGGATTCAGCCCATTCTCGGCTGTCAGGTCGATCTGGCCTATATGCCCGCCGATCCCGGTGGCAAGCCGCGTGATCCGGCACCCGTGGTGCTGCTGGCGCAATCCGAAACGGGCTATGAAAACCTGATGAAGCTGAACTCCTGCCTCTATATCGATAAGGCCGGACAATTGCCTCAGGTTACGCTGGACGAACTTGAGGCGCATGCCGAGGGTCTGATCTGTCTGACCGGCGGGCCAGAGGGGCCGGTGGGCCTGTTGCTGCAAACCAGCCAGAACCCGGCGGCCGAGGCCCTGCTGGATCGCCTTGCGATGGTGTTTCGCGATCGTCTTTATGTCGAACTTCAGCGCCACCCGGGCGAGGACGGGGCCATGCAGGAGGCCGAACGCCTGACCGAGCGCGGCCTTGTCGAGATGGCCTATGCCAAGGGCCTGCCGCTCGTGGCCACCAATGATGTCTATTTCCCGAAATCCTCGATGTACGAGGCGCATGACGCGCTGATCTGCATTTCGGACGGCGCCTATGTCGATCAGCAAAACCCGCGCCGCCGCCTGACCCCGCAGCATTACTTCAAATCCCCCCAGGAAATGAGCGTGCTTTTTGCCGATCTCCCGGAGGCCATTGAAAACACGGTCGAAATCGCAAAACGCTGCGCCTTCATGGCCTATTGCCGGGACCCGATTCTGCCCAAGTTCGCGGAAAACGAGGTCGAGGAATTGCGCCGCCAGTCGCAAGAGGGTCTGAAACGCAGACTGGCCGTGATCCCGCATGCGGCTCCGGTCGAGGACTATGAAAAACGCCTCGCATTCGAGCTCGACATCATCGAGGGCATGGGCTTTCCCGGCTATTTCCTGATCGTTGCCGATTTCATCAAATGGGCCAAGGAGAAACATATCCCCGTCGGTCCCGGTCGGGGCTCGGGCGCGGGCTCGCTTGTTGCCTATGCGCTGACGATCACCGATCTTGATCCTCTGCGCTATTCCCTTCTTTTTGAACGTTTCCTCAACCCCGAACGTGTCTCGATGCCGGATTTCGACATCGACTTCTGCATGGACCGCCGCGAGGAGGTCATCCAATACGTGCAGGAGAAGTACGGCCGCGACAGGGTCGGCCAGATCATCACCTTCGGCGCGCTGCTGTCCAAGGCGGCGGTGCGCGATATAGGTCGTGTGTTGCAGATGCCCTATGGTCAGGTGGACCGCCTGTCGAAAATGATCCCGGTCGAAGGGGTCAAACCCGTATCGATCGAAAAGGCCCTCAGGGACGAACCGCGCCTGCGCGAAATGGCGCGCGAGGAAGAGGTCGTGGACCGACTGCTCACCTATGGCCAGCAGGTCGAAGGATTGCTGCGCAACGCCTCGACCCACGCCGCTGGTGTTGTAATCGGCGACCGGCCTCTCGACGCGCTGGTGCCGCTCTATCAGGATCCGCGCTCGGATATGCCCGCGACCCAGTTCAACATGAAATGGGTGGAACAGGCCGGTCTGGTCAAATTCGACTTTCTGGGCCTGAAAACCCTCACCGTGATCCAGAATGCCGTCGATCTGATCCTGAAATCCGGCCGTCATCTGCATATCGCGGCGGATGGCACCACGCTTTATGAGCCCGCCCCCGGCACGCTGGATGATATCAACGCCATCCCGCTTGAGGATGAACGCTCCTACAAGCTCTATTCCGCCGCCAAGACCGTCGCCGTGTTCCAGGTGGAAAGCTCGGGCATGATGGATGCCCTCAAACGCATGAAGCCGACCTGCATCGAGGATATCGTGGCGCTTGTGGCGCTTTATCGTCCCGGCCCGATGGAAAACATCCCCACCTATTGCGAGGTGAAAAACGGCCTCAAGCAACGCGAGAACCTGCATCCCACCATCGACCATATCCTGGACGAGACCCAGGGCATCATCGTCTATCAGGAACAGGTGATGCAGATCGCCCAGGAAATGGCCGGGTATTCGCTGGGCGGTGCCGACCTTCTGCGCCGCGCCATGGGCAAGAAGATCCAGGCGGCGATGGACGCGGAACGGCCGAAATTCCTGGCCGGTGCCGCCGAGAACGGCGTGGACAAGGACAAGGCGATGGAGGTCTGGAACCTTCTGGATAAATTCGCCAACTACGGCTTCAACAAATCCCACGCCGCCGCCTATGCCGTGGTCAGCTATCAGACCGCCTGGCTCAAGGCGAACCACCCGGTGGAATTCATGGCCGGGGTGATGAACTGCGATATCCATTTGACCGACAAGCTGGCCGTCTATTTCGAAGAGGTCAAAAAGGGGCTGGACCTGCCATGGGTGCCACCCTGCGTGAATCGCTCCGAGGCGACATTCGATGTGGCCGGGGGCAAGCTGATCTATGGGCTTGGCGGCCTCAAGAATGTCGGTGTCGATGCGATGCGCATGGTGGTCGACGCGCGCGGCACACGCCCCTTCGTCACCCTGTTCGACTTTGCCCGCCGTGTCGATCTCAAGCGGGTGGGCAAACGTCCGCTCGAGATGCTGGTGCGCTCGGGCGCGTTCGACGAGCTTGATCCCAACCGCCGCCGTGTCTTTGACAGCCTTGATGCGCTGGTGGGATATTCCGCAGCGATCTTCGAGCAGAAAGCCTCCAACCAGGTGTCCCTCTTCGGCGAGGCGGGCGATGATCTGCCCGAACCGCGCCTGAGCCCCGTGCCCGACTGGCTCCCGGCGGAACGGCTGAACGAGGAATTCAAAGCCATCGGATTTTACCTCTCGGGTCACCCTCTGGATGACTACATGGCCCCGCTCAGACGCAAGGGCGTGCTGACGCTGGACGAGGTGATCGCCAAGGCCCAGGATGCACCGCTTGTGGCGAAACTCTCCGGTGTTGTCGCCGGGCGGCAGGAACGTAAATCCGCACGCGGCAACCGCTTTGCCTTTTGCCAGATGTCTGATCCCACCGGTGCCTTCGAAGTCACGCTGTTTTCCGAAACGCTGGAAAAGTCACGCGACTATCTGGAAACCGGTGCAAAGGTCGTGGTCACCGTCGAGGCGACGATGGAAGCCGATCAGTTGAAACTGCTTGGCCGGTCCGTCGCCCCGGTTGATGTGGCCGTGGCGGATGCGGGGGCCACGGGGCTGAAAATCTGGATCGAGGACAGCGCGGCCATTGCCTCGGTGGCCAGCGTTCTGGACGGCGCACACCAGGCCGCAACCCGCGCTGCGCGCGGCCCGATCCAGATGTGCCTGATGCATCCCGAACTGCCCGGCGAGGTCGAGATCGATCTGGGTGCCGAGTTCCCGGTGAATCCGCAAATCAAGGGCGCGCTCAAAAGTCTTGAGGGCGTGATGGATGTCGAGGAAATCTGACCGCCTGCGCGTCGCACAGCGCGCGCAGGGGCCTCAATAATGCGGCGGACGTTCATCGCCCAGCACGATACCGCCTGAGCCTTGCGCTTCGCGGTCGCCTTCGCGCTGCATCAGCATCTCGACCCTGCGGGTGAGGGTTTCGATCTCTTTGCCCTGGCGCGCGACAACATCGCTGAGATCGTCAACGCTGCGGATCAGATGGGCGAGTTTTTCTTCTATCTCTTGCATGAGGCGCGTTCTACATCGCAAAGCGCGCCGCGCCAATGGTCTTGGCAAGACCGCCGCACGTGCCAGGCAACTCTGTTGATCCGCTTGCTCCGACCCGCACCTTGGGCTATCCCCCGCGCCAACGGCACCGCCCAAGGACATGACCCCGATGGCCAAGCAGAAAAAACAGCCGCGTCCCAGGGCCGAAGCGCCCAAAGGGTTCCGCGATTACTTCGGCGCTGAGGTCTCTCAGCGCACAGATATGCTGCGCCGGATCGCCGGGGTCTATCATCGCTATGGCTTTGAGGCGCTGGAAAGCTCGGCGGTGGAAACCGTCGAAGCGCTGGGCAAGTTTCTGCCCGATGTGGATCGCCCCAATGAGGGCGTCTTTGCCTGGCAGGAAGACGAGGGGGCCGAAAAGGCCGGAGACTGGCTGGCGCTGCGCTATGATCTGACCGCCCCGCTGGCGCGGGTCTATGCCCAGCATCGCAATGATCTGCCCATGCCCTACCGGCGCTTTGCCATGGGGCCGGTCTGGCGCAATGAAAAACCGGGACCGGGGCGGTTCCGCCAGTTTTATCAATGTGATGCGGATACGGTGGGCTCGGCTTCGATGGCCGCCGATGCCGAGATCTGCGCGATGCTGGCCGATACGCTGGAAGAGGTCGGCATCCCGCGCGGGGACTATCTGATCCGGGTGAACAATCGGAAGGTTCTGAACGGGGTTCTGGAAGGCATGGGTCTGCTGGACGAAGACCAGCGCGCTGCCGTCCTGCGCACCATCGACAAGTTCGACAAGGTGGGTGAGGCGGGTGTGCGCGAGCTTCTTGGCAAGGGCCGTCTGGATGCGTCCGGGGCCTATATCGACGGCGTCGGATTGTCTGACGATCAGGCCGAACCGGTCATGGCCTTCCTGACCTCGAAATCTGATGACACTGCGCAAACGCTGGAAAATCTGCGCGCCGCTGTCGGCTCCTCGGAAATGGGTGCTGAAGGCATCAACGAACTCGAACAGATTGCGAGCCTCCTCGCCGCGCAAGGCTATGGCCCTGACCGTATCGTCATCGACCCTTCCGTGGTCCGTGGCCTCGGCTATTACACCGGCCC
>NZ_JBASXK010000061.1:0-7991 GCF_049276915.1 Aestuariivita sp.
GCGCGCCGGGCACCGCGCCGTGCGGCCTCGGTCTGCCATGTGTCCATCAGCGCGCGCGCCAGCCCCTGTCGGTGAGCATCCGGATGGGTGGCAATGGTCAACAGTTCGGCCTCATCCAGCACGACGCGCACCAGTGCAAAGGCGCGCGGATCGCCGACGGCAAACACGCCGGGATGGCTCAGAAGCGAGGCAAATTCTCCAGCACTCCACGGGCGCGATTGCTCAAAAGCCGCCGCATGGATCGCGGCCATGTCCCCGGGCGCGATCAATCCAGCAGTACCGGAGCGCTATCGCGCGCAGGTGCCGCATCCGCCGGGCGCAGATAGAGCGGTGCAGGAGCACCACAGGGCGCATCCAGACGGCTCAGTGCGATCCGGGCCATGGCCTCAAGCAGCGGCATGGCGGGCGCGGCACAGGGCCAGCCGGTCAAGGCCGATATCGCGGGGGCGACAGAGCCGATCACGGCTGGCGTGGTCTCGGGTGCTGCATTCAGGATCGCGTCGCGCTCCATCGCCACCATCTGCGGCTGGCTACTGGCGGCCCCGCCAAAAAGCTGCACATAGGTCCGGTTCTGGCGCGCATCCGCGACGCTCAGCACGGGGCCTGTTGCGCCAAAGGCCAGCGCCTCCAGGGTCGACACGCCGATCGCGGGCCGGTTCAGCCCCAAGGCAAGACCGCGTGCCGCCGAGACGGAAATCCGGATGCCGGTGAAATTTCCCGGCCCGATACCAACGCCGATACCGTCAAGATCGCCAAAGCCAAGCCCTGCATCGCCCAGCATCTCTTGCAGCATCGGCATCAGATGTTCGGCCTGTCCCTTTGCCATCTCATCGCAGCGCAGGGTGATCTTGCCCTGATGCAACAGGGCCGCAGCGCAGCGCGCATCGGACGTATCAAAGGCCAGAACGGTGGTCATGACATAACTCGGGCGCCGCAACAGCAGCGCCCGGTCATCGGTTCGAAAAGGTCGGTATCTGCCTCAGACGGCAACCGGGCGTACCTCGGTCACTTCGGGGATATAGTGGCGCAGCAGGTTCTCGATCCCCATTTTCAGGGTCAGTGTCGAGGACGGGCAGCCCGCGCAGGCACCCTGCATATGCAGATAGACCACACCGCGATCAAAGCCGTGGAAGGTGATGTCGCCGCCATCCTGAGCCACCGCCGGGCGCACCCGGCTGTCCAGCAGTTCCTTGATCTGGCCGACGATCTCGGAGTTTTCACCCGTGTGTTCGGCGTGACCGCTGGCGGGCTGGTGATCGGCGGACATGACCGCGTCACCTGACTGGAAATGCTCCATGATGGCACCCAGAAGCGCCGGTTTGATGTGATCCCAGTCAACGCCATCTTCCTTGGTGACGGTGACGAAATCATTGCCGAAAAATACGCCCGTGACGCCCTGCACACCAAAGATGCGCGCCGCAAGCGGCGAGGTGTCGGCGGTGTCCGCGCTGGGGAAATCGGCAGTGCCGACCTCAAGCACGGTCTGACCCGGCAGGAACTTGAGCGTTGCGGGGTTCGGCGTGGATTCTGTTTGGATAAACATGATGTCTCCTGAGCGAGGTTGCCCTGATATGCGGATCGCAGCCGGGCGAGTCAAGTATTTGGAACGATTCTAAATCATTCAGGGGCAAAGGTGCAAGCGAAACTCAGCTTTGTCCTGTGGCACCTGTCAGACCGGCCTGCCTCAGGTGATCGCCTCAAGCTGTTCCTTGCTGAGGTTGCCGGGCACGATGGTCAGCGGAATGGGCAGGTCGCCCGCGTTGCGGCTGAGTTGGGTCACCAGCGGGCCGGGGCCCTTCTTGTCGCTGCCCGCACCCAGCACCAAAACGCCGATCTCGGGGTCTTCCTTGACCTGTGCCATGATCTCGGGCACGGGCTCGCCTTCGCGGATCACCAACTCGGGATCTATCCCCTGCCGGTCGCGCATCCATTTGGCAAAGACTTCGAAATGGGCGTGGATGCGTTCGCGCGATTCTTCACGCATGATATCGCCGACACCGATCCAGTGGTTGAACTCATCAGGCGGGATCACCGACAGGATCTGGACACCCCCTCCGGTATTGGCAGCCCGCATCGCGGCAAAGCGCATCGCGTTCAGGCATTCGCGGCTGTCATCCAGCACGACGAGAAATTTACGCATGCTTGGCCTTTCATTTCCGATCAGCGTGCAGGATGACGCAAGCGATGGGCGCGCGCAATCAAAAGCTCAATCGCGCAGCGCCCAGTCGATCGCCTGTTCCAGCCTGTCATGACCCCAGAACAGCTCATCCCCCACCATCAGCGTCGGAGCACCAAACAGCCCGCGCACCTGCGCCTCGTCGGTGTTCTTGCGCAATACGGCCTTGCCCTCGGGGCTCAGGGTCTCGGCAAGAATTGCAGCCGGTTCCAGCCCGATCTCTTCGAGAATGGCACCGATCACCGCATCATCGCCGATATCGCGATTATCCGAGAAATTCGCGGTGTAGACCGCGCGCACGAATGGCCCGATCCAGTCGCTTGCGCCGTGACGGGCGGCGATGCGTGCCGCCAGAATCGAGCCGCGCGGAAAGGACGAGGGTTTGACAAAGCCGATATCGCTCTCTTCGCAGATCCGCTCCATGTCGCGCCACATATAGGCCCCTTTGACGGGGAACATGTTGAACGGCGAGGTCGTCATGCCCTGCGCGCCGAAAATCGGCCCCAGCAGGAAGGATCGCCAGATCAGCGGCACGCCGGCGTCGGCGCAGGCCTCCTCGATCCGCATGGCGGCGGGATAGCTGTAGGTCGAGGCGAACTCGAACCAGAATTCCAGAGGCTTTGGCATGGATCAGCTTTCGCTAGCGGCCCAGTCCCAATACATCTCGCGCACGCGGCGGGTGACGGGACCGACCTGGTAATGGGTGTCGTCAAAGGCGGTCACCGGGGTGACCTTGGACATGTTGCCGGACATGAACAC
Organism: Aestuariivita sp.; assembly: GCF_049276915.1. Taxonomy (NCBI): domain Bacteria; kingdom Pseudomonadati; phylum Pseudomonadota; class Alphaproteobacteria; order Rhodobacterales; family Paracoccaceae; genus Aestuariivita; species Aestuariivita sp. The sequence continues at coordinate 2,936 of NZ_JBASXK010000061.1, forward strand.
TTCGTCGGCCTTCTGGAAATCCTCGAAGGTCAGGACGGTTTCATGCACGGCCATGCCATCGCCGGTCATATTGGCGATATGGCGCGCGCGGGTGATCCCGGCCAGGAAGGTGCCGTTCGGGATCGGGGTGAACACCTCTCCATCCCTGACCATGAAGATATTGGCGGTGGCGGTTTCGGCCACGTTGCCCATGGCATCGGCTACCAGCGCATTGCTGAAGCCCTTGGCGCGCGCCTCGGTCAGCATCCGGGCGTTGTTGGGGTAAAGACAGCCCGCCTTGGCGTTGACCACCGCATCTTCCAGAACCGGGCGGCGAAACCGCGTGCGGGTCAGCGTGACCGTCGCCGATGCCGGGGCCATGGGGATTTCTTCCAGACAGATGGCAAAGCCGGTCTGCTCGCTTGAGGGCACGATCGCCGTGAGATCGCCATCAATGCCCCAGTACATCGGGCGGATATAGACCGGTGTGCCCTTGTCAAAAAGCTTCAGACCCTCGGCCACGATCTCGACCATGTCCTCGGTGCTGACCATGGGTGTCAGCATCAGCGCCCGGGCCGAGCGGTTAACCCGCGCGCAATGCGGTGCCAGATCCGGGGCCATCCCGTCGAAATAGCGCGCGCCGTCAAAGACCGACGAGCCCAGCCAGGAACCATGATCGGCCGCACGCATGATCGCCACATCTCCGTCATGCCAACTGCCCTGGAAATAGGTCTTGATATTGGTGCCAACGGCCATGGTTCGGTCCTCCTCAAGGCGCGACCGTAAGGCAAGTCGGCCTCTAGCGTCCAGACCATTCGGCAAGGGTTTCTGTGGCGCGGTTGCATATTGGGGACCGTGTTCCCTTACGGGGCCGCGCCGACAGCCACCGGCACCGCGCGCTGCTGTAACTGGATGGAAAGCCGGAGGCGTTAGAACCCGTCTTGCAGCTGCACTAGGCCGGGAAGGACTATCACCCCTTTTCGGCACGATCAGGACAGATGGTTTTCCCATCGCGCATCCTTGCCTGGCCCGGTTTACCACCCGGAGCCATGCGACCATCGCATTTCCTGCGGGCCCGCACCCTGACGATCCTACCCATATGCACAAGCAGCAGCCTGCCGGGACACAGCCCGCCGCGGGCCGTTTGCCATGCGCCCGGCACGCCATCGACTCCCGAGGCCCAGAGCTTGAACGCCCTCAGCCCAATTCGCCGGTCCGACGCTGATCCGGATCAATGGACCACAAGATCAGGCGGGATATCGTGAATCGGCAATATGTGTCGAAAGGAGACAGGAATTGGTTGAGAAATCGCACACCAGCGGGTTTTGGCCCTCGCTTTATGACCCCGTGCGCCAGATGGGCGAGCGGGTGGCGAAATGGGTTGCACCTGCCTCCGAAGCCGCCGGCAGCGATGATGCCTACCGCATCGGCGTCGAATTGCCCGGAGTGGCGGAGGAGGACATCCACCTCAGCGTCGAGGACGGCGTGGTCATGCTCAAGGGCGAAAAGCGTACCGAGCGCGAAGAGACAGGGGAAACCTGGTTCTTTTCCGAACGCGAATATGGCGCGTTCAGCCGCTCGTTCCGTCTGCCCCCGGATGCCGACGGGGAAAAGGTGGATGCCCAGCTCAAGGACGGTGTGCTGAACATCACCATTCCCAAGAAGGCCCCCAGGAAACCCGAAACCGCCAAAGTGCCCATCCGCAAGGCTTGAGACCGGCGCAACGCGCGGACCCGGCACTGACGCTTTTCGAAGAGCAGGGACGGTCTGTCGGTTCCACAGAGGCCGTTCGGACAAGGCAGATCTTCGATACGATGGCCAGAATGTCGGGTGCCGCGCATGTGAACCCCGTTGCCGGCAATCCGGCGTCTCAGGCTTGCATCGGTGCAATCAGGTCACGGGACGCAATCATGCGGGCGACATGTTCGACGTCTCGGGCCAGCGGTCGATCCTGATCCAAAGCGGCAGAACTCCCACGGATTTGGGAATGAACGCCAGCGAGGTAGGGTCCGAGTACGGGCACAACCTCGCGCAGCTCTGCCGCTTGGCAGGCCACAAGCAGCTCGATCGCGGTGAGCCGTGCAGAGCAATCCGTGATCTTGACCAATGCGCGGACAGCAGTCGGAGAACCGGCGATGCAATCTTCAACGCCGTTGGCATTGATGCTTGGCCAGATGGGCACGGGTTGGGCAGCATGCAGCAGTTCGGACACCAAGGCCTCGGCAGATTTCATCAAGGGCGCAAACCCGTTGGATCCACTATTCGGCTGTGCCAGAAATGTCGGCAGATCACTGAAGACCGGATTGAGCAGTTTGGAGATGCGCGCCAGCTGCGCAACCGTCAGGTGGACGAATGCACGGTTCAGGCCTTCGATTGCATTGGTCAATTCCGAGGTGAAATAGGCACCGCAAGAGATGATTTCCCGTGTCTCGAGAAAGGCCACCGGATTGTCGCTGACACCGTTCACCTCGATCTCGGTCACCTGGATTGCGCTGCCCAGCGCGGCGCTCACCGTGCCGTGGATTTGCGCGATATTGCGCAGCGACAGCGGGTCCTGCAAACGGCGCGCATGGCCCGGCCCAAGCAACAGACTGCCCGCAAGGCGCAGGCGCAGGTCCTGACCTGCTGCCATTTGTCCGGGCAAGGGCTTGATGGCAAGCGTCCGGTGTTCCAGCGGCCCAAGATTGGCGCGGAAGGCCTCCAGTGACATGGCAGCAGCGGTTTGCGCGCTGTCATATGCCAGCCGCGCGGCGTCAACTGCCAATGCAGCGGCACCTGCAACGGCACTTGTGCTATTGGCCAGCGCCAACCCGTCACGTGGCCCAGGGACCAGCGGTTCAATGCCATGGGTGCGCATCACATCCGCGCTCGGTCCGATGTTGCCATCGGGGTCAGACATCTCACCCTCGCCAATCAGCGCAAGACCCATCGTTGCGTTCAGCACCAGATCCGCCGCGCCGATGGAGCCGATTTGCCCCACGACAGGTGTGATATTGGCGCTGAGGCAGGCGGCAATATGCTCGGCAACTTTGGGCTGTGCGCCGCTGTGGCCGCGCAACAGAGTATTGGCGCGCACGATCATGGCCGCGCGGATGTTCTCGCGGGTTTCGTGTGGCCCGACGGCATGCGCGCGCCCGCGCAGGGTCTGGACTGAGAACCGGCCCAGCGTTTCCTCATCCAACACTTCCGTCGCGCGCGACCCCAGGCCTGTGGTGACACCGTAAACCAGGCGTTTTTCGGCAATGACCAGATCGACCAAAGCCCGGGTTTGGCCCATATGCGCAAGAGCATCCTTGTCCAGGGCAATCGGAGCCGTTCCTTGCGCTGCCAGGGCCACATCCGTGATGCCAAGGTTCTGCCCGGTCAGGGTCAGGCCCGCCATGCTCAGTCTTCCCGATACAGAAGGTTTTGCGTGATCCCCATCGCGCGGGCCTTGTCCAGAATGGCGGCTCCCAAGGCGATATCCCCCGTCGACATGCCACGATGCCAGAACAGGATCGTTTCGTCATCGCGTTCGCGTCCCGGTTTCAACCCGGCGGCAATCTCGCCAATCTCGGCATGGAAACTGGCCTCGGTGATTTTGCCGGCATCGATATGCGGCCGCAGGGCGCCCAGATGCCCGGCCCGCATCTGTCCCAGATCATCCATCACGAACTTGTCGAACCCATCGACAAAATCCAACGGCAACGCGCTCATGGTGCCGTAGGGCACGACGAATGCGCCCTTTTTCACCCATGCGCGGTCAAACATCGGCGTCGGCGCGTTCAGCCGTGTCGCTTCGACCATGATATCGGCGCCGCTCAGGCAGCTTTCCCAATCCGTGGTCACAATGACCTTCTTGCCAAGGTCGTGGCTGAGGCGTTCGCCAAAGGCATCGCGGCTTTCGGGGCGGCGCGAATGCACCCGAATTTCATCAAAATCAAACAGATGATCCAAAAGGCGCACATTCCAATAGGACGTTCCGCGCGCGCCCACATGACCCAGAATCCTGGGGTTTTTCGGGCCCAGCCATTTTGCACCCAGCGCGGTCAGGGCCCCTGTGCGCATATCCGTGATGCCCGCCGCGTCGATCACCGCCTTCGGGGTGCCCGTGCGTGGGCAGAACAGGTTCAAAAGCGCCAATTCCGACGGCAATCCCTGTTTGTAGTTGTCAACATAGTCGCCGACGATCTTGACACCTGCATAGTTCAGCGGAGCGACGTAGCCGCGCAACACGTTGAAATGGCCGTTGAACGCTGGATCAGGCTCCAGATGCATTCGGGGTTCGATGACAGTCTTGCCTTGCCCGGCAGCAATCAGGCCCTGTTCGATGGCTGTCAGAATCTCATCGTTGGACAGCGCCAGTTGATCGATTTCTGGCTTGCCCAGGTATTCAATTTCCAATCTTGCCATGGTTTTTTGCCCTTCGAGTCAGCCGGATCATTCCGATTTTTCGCCCCGGGCAGGTTCCTGTAATCCTGAGCCTTGCACAAGTTCTATTGATGCGGGCCCGTGTGCGCATGCAATGGCCCGCCGCGCTTTTGCCCGATGACCGCTTCGGGGAACAGGATACGTCAGTTGCGTTCTTTCAAGCGACCGGGTTGCGGACGGAGCGAGCTTTCGCTTGTGTCGATTGGAGCGCGTTTCATGAACGTCTGCATGCGAACGAATGCGACAAATCTTCTGTCACTCCAACACAGGTGCGAGCGCTTTGCGGATCCACAGGTGCGTCTCGGGAATTGCAGGTTCCTGAACGCAAAAGTTCTCGCCGTTATCCAAGGTTGATGCTCGGGCTTCCTCTTGTGCCGCGTCGGTTTCGCGGCCAACTTCTCGCAGCGCCAGAACCAGCAGTTTGCGAAACCCTCGGACACTAGGTTTCAATTCGATCATCTCGCGCAGGGTGGCAATCGTTCCCTCATAATCGCCTCCGCAGAATTGAGCGGTGGCCATGTGAAATCTTCGATAGGTCCAATCCCACATTCCCCAAGTAACTCGCTGATTTCGCTGTCCTGATGGTGATATTTCGCATAGAAATCATGGTGTTGTTGGCTTCGAGGGGCATGTTTCATGGATCACCCAGAGGGTGCGGGATTGCAGC
>NZ_JBASXK010000062.1:0-34104 GCF_049276915.1 Aestuariivita sp.
GGCTGAAGCACACGAACGTCCCACTGCGGACCTTCGTACATCCTGCGGCGGATGGCGGGTCAGAGCCCAACTTGCTCTTTGGTCTGGGCGCAGCGAATGTCCGTTTTTTGAAGTTGACCTAAAGTCCACTTGAGGGTTCGGGGCAAAGGTTTGAAGTTGGGTCATGTCATATCTGTCATTCTGTCATGATCTGGAAGTTCTTGGGTGCCTGGATCTGTTGTGCCCAGGACTGGCGACGGGAAGCGGTTCAGAAGAGGTTCGCCCGGCAATGGTTAACGCCGATTCAACGCTTGGAGACTGCAGGCAGGCCTTGCGCACCTGGTCGACCACATGCAACCAATGTGAACCAATTGCCATTTCTGGGCGCGCGCGTTATCGTCGACACCAACTTGAACGGAAGAAGCCTATGACGCTTGGCCAGACCCCTCTCATGGAACCCATGCTTGACGGCGAAGATCGTCTGCGGTTGGAGATCGACGCGAATCTGCGGTCGGGTAAGTGGCGCGCCGGTGCAAGGCTGCCCACGGAACGTGCGTTGTCCGACAGTTTCGGGATCGCCCGTGCGCGAGTGCGTCGGGTTCTGGACCAGTTCGAAAGAGATGGGCGGATCAACAGGGTTGTCGGACGCGGCACGTTTGTTGTGCAACATGGCAGCCCCGAGGTAGTGTCGGAAACCGACTTCGAAACTGTCAGCCCCGAAGACCTGATGGAAGTACGCCTTATCATCGAACCTCAGTTGGCCGATTTGCTTGTGCGCCGGGCATCGACGGCCGATGTGAACCGCATGCGCGATCTGGTGAAAAAAGGCCGGCACGTAACCTCGATGGCTGCCTTCGAACATCTGGACCACCAGTTTCACATGGCGCTGACATTGGCAGCCAAGAACAGCTATCTGACAGGTGTGCTGGCCCGCATCCAGGCGGTGCGCCAGTCTGGAGCCTGGACCAACATCCGCCGCCGCGGTCTGACCACGGACAGGCAGGCCACCTACCAAATGCATCATGAACAGATCCTGGCCGCACTGGAATCGCGCGATACAGACGGGTTGCGCAAAGCAATTCACAGGCACTTGGTCGAGGTGCGCCAGAATCTTGGGCTGTGAGGTTGCCCAATTGTGAACCAATCCAACCAAATCGCATTTTTGGTTTGCATTGATGTTGATCGAAATCAGGAATCATGTGACGCTGAGGTCGAAACACACAAGCGACAGGATCGGCGTCTGGCATGTCAGCAGGACGGGTGGAAGTATCGGGTTGGTTTGGTGCCGCTGCGTCGACGCATTGGCTGGCCACGCAATCGGCCATGGGTGTACTGGAACGCGGGGGCAACGCCTTTGACGCCGCCGTGGTGGCAGGGCTGGTCATGCAGGTGGCCCAGCCGCATTTCAATGGACCTGCTGGTGATGTGGCTATCCTGTTGCACCACGCCGCGGATGGCACGGTCAGCAGCATCTGCGGGCAGGGCTGCACGCCGGCCGCAGCAACCATCGACAAGTTTTGCGAGCTCGATCTGGATCTAATTCCGGGGACTGGCCTCTTGCCCGCCGTCGTTCCAGGAGCCTTCGATGCTTGGATGGCGCTTTTAGCCGATCACGGGACGCTGAATCTGGCAGAGGTGTTTGAACCGGCCATTACCTATGCCCGCGCGGGCATCGAGATAGATGAGCGTCTGCATGATACGCTGGCGGCAGCCGCGCCGATGTTCCGGCGTTATTGGCAAAGTTCCGGAGCCTTGTTCCTGGATCCGTCTGGTGATCCGCCACCGGTTGGTGCGCTTTTGACCAATGCACCGCTGGCGCAGACCTGGCAAAGGCTCTGCGCCGAGGCCGCGGCGGCCTCGCCAGATCGCATCGGGCAAATCGAAGCGGCGCGCGCCATCTGGTCGGATGGGTTCATCGCTGGTGCGGTGGATGAGTTCTGCCGCAGCGCGCAGGTGATGGATGTCACAGGACGGGTGCATCCGGCGCTCCTGACCGGGGCAGACATGTCCGGCTGGCGCGCGACGTCCGAGCCAGTGGTGACCACGCGCTTTGCCGGGCACACCATTCACAAATGCAGCCTGTGGACCCAGGGACCTACCCTGCTTCAGGCGCTCAATATTGCCGATGCCGATCATCTGCGCGCGCAAGGTCCTGTCAGCGCGGGGTTTGTGCATTATCTGACCGAGGCGGCGAAACTGGCCCTGGCGGATCGCGACGCCCATTACGGGCTCGCCGACCCGGACGATGCTGAAGCCGTCCTGAGCGATCTTCTGTCTGAGGCCTATACCAAAGCGCGGCGCGCGTTGTTGACCGACCGCGCCAGCGACAGGTTCCGTCCGGGCAGGGATATCGGCGTCTGGCAGCCTGACTACGCCGCCGCGACGGGGCGGCAACGGGAGGCGGGTCTGCTGGCCGCGTATGGCGGGGGAGAACCGACAATTGTTTACGAGCTCGTGCAACCCGGCCTTTCGCGCCAAGACCGCGCCGCGCATATGGCCCGCGCCGTGGGCGATACCAGCTATCTCAGCGTGACGGACGCGGCCGGCAATGTCGTGTCGGCAACGCCCTCGGGCGGCTGGCTGCAATCCTCGCCGGTCATTCCGGAGCTTGGCTTTGCGTTGGGAACGCGGGCGCAGATGATGTGGCTGGACCCCGCATCGCCCTCGGCGCTGGCACCGCGCACGCGGCCCCGGTCGACCCTGACGCCGACGCTGGTGACGAATGAGGCCGGCGACGTGCTGGCCGTGGGCACCCCCGGCGGCGATCAGCAGGATCAATGGCAACTGGTTTTCCTGGCCCGTCACCTGGCGCAGGGCCTGCCGCTGCAAGAGGCACTGGATGCGCCCGGATTTCACACGAACCACCTGGTGAATTCATTCTATCCGCGCGGCGCGCAACCGGCGTCGCTGATCGTCGAGGACCGGTTCGCCGAGGACGAGATTGCCGATCTGCGCGCGCGCGGACATCAGGTGACCGTCGTCGGCGGCTGGGTGGAAAGCCGCCTGTGCGCGCTGCGCGCCGGAGCCGATGGCCAACGTCGTGCCGCCGTCACACAAAGAGGAGCGCAAGCCCTTGCCGTCGCCCGTTGATCCGATGAACGCGGAAGCCGCAGATCCGGCCGCGCCGCCGGGGCTGCAACGCTATGCCAGCATGACATTGCGGGTGCTGGATGTGGCCATCGGGGCCTTTGCGGTGTTGGCCCTGACAGCTCTGGTGCTGATCGTGTTCGCCAATGTGGTGGCGCGCTACGGGTTCAACAGTTCGTTCATCTGGGCGCTTGAGGCGGCGCGATGGCTTTTCATCACCGTGATCCTGCTGGGCGTGCCACTGGCGCACCGGCTGCGCAGCCATCTTGTGATCTCGCTTCTGGTCGATGCTCTGCCGCATAATGGGCAACGCGCCGTGACCTTTGTCGCGAATTTTATCATCGCTTATACGACAATCATGCTGATGTTCGGGGGCAATACCTTGATGCAGATGATCGGCGGAGTGAATGTTTCGCTGCACCTGCCGCAATGGACGCCATACCTGGCTATCCCGATGTCCTGTACGCTGGGCCTTGTCTATCTTGCACTGCGCGGATTTGACGAGGGCGTGGACAGGTGGCAGGGCTTGGTGTCAATCCTGGCCGCTTTTGTGGTCTATTTTCTGTTTCAGGACGCGGTGACCGGCGCGCTCAGGGGATTTGATCCGGTTTTGGCGATGGGCGTGTCCTTTGCGGTTGCGCTGATGATCGGGACGCCAGTGTCCTTTGCCATGCTGTTTTCGGCCTTTGTTGCCAATTTTGCGGGCAATATCCTGCCGCCGGCGGCGGTGGTGCAGAACATGGTCAACGGGTCGAGCAAGTTCCTGATGCTGGCTATCCCGTTCTTCATCCTAGCCGGAGCGATGATGAACACGGGCGGGCTGACCAACCGGCTGATGGAATTTGCGACTTCGCTGGTCGGCCATATGCGCGGCGGTCTCGCGCAGGTCAACATCGTGTCCAGCGGGCTGTATGCCGGCGTGTCGGGATCAAGCTATTCCGACGCGGCGCTGGGAACCAAGCTTCTGGTCCCGCAGATGATCAAACGGGGATATTCCGCTCCGTTTTCCTGTGCCGTGACGGCCGCGTCGGCGACGCTGCCCAATGTCATCCCGCCGTCCATCGCGCTGCTGATCCTGGCGGCGGCGGGCAACCTGTCGGTCGGCAAGCTTTGGCTGGCCGGCGTGATCCCCGGCATCGTTATGGCGCTGATGCTGATGGTGCTGATCTATGTCATTTCGCTGCGGCGCGGATATGGTGGCGACACGCCCAAGGCCGGCATGGCGCAACGGGGTCGGTTGTTCCTGCATGCGTTGCCGGTCCTGCTTCTGGCGCTGCTGATTATCGCGGGTATCCGGTTCGGCGTCGTCACCCCGACCGAGGCAGGGGTGCTGGCGGTGATGTATGCAGCGCTTCTTGGCATATTGGTCTACCGGTCCTGGACGCCCGGCACGCTGTATGAGACCATCCGCGGGGCGGCTGTGGATGCCGCCCTTGTCGGTTTTTTGATCGGTGCGGCCAGCCCGTTTGCCTTTGTGCTGGTCAGCCAGCAGGTGCCGCAAAGCATCGCGCGCGCCCTGCCCGGTCTGACTGACAACACCATTGTGTTGCTGCTGCTGGCTAACCTGATCCTGCTGCTGTTCGGCATGCTTCTGGATATCGGCGCGTCGATCCTGATCCTCACGCCGCTCCTGATGCCCGCGATGGTCGCCGCCGGGGTCGATCCGATCCATTTTGGGATCGTCATCGTCGTCAATCTGATGATCGGCGGGCTGTCTCCGCCCGTGGGCATGCTGGCTTTCATCACCAGTTCGGTATCGGGAACGCCCGTCCACCATGTCTTTCAAAGCCTGTTGCCCTTTATCGGAATCCTTCTGGTGGCGCTGGCCTTGATCACCTTCATTCCGGGCATCTCGCTGGGCCTGGGGCAACTTCTCACTTGGTGAGGACAATAACGAACCCGGCCGGATCAACCGGCCAAGTTTGAACAACAGGGAAAGGAAAAGACTATGTCCCAAGAAACAAAGGCAGGCCTTCGCGGCCTGACAGGGGGAGCCGCCATTCTGGCCGCTGCACTGACACTGACGGCGGGCACGGCACAGGCCGAACCAAGAACGCTGACCATCACCTCACTTTACAGCGCGGACAAGCCGCAGACCCTGGTCTGGGTCAAGTTCGAGGAGCTGCTTGAGGAGAAACTGCCCGGCCAGTTCGCTATCAACATCATCACCGATGGCGCGCTTGGCGGTGAAAAGGAAGAGGCCGAAGGTATCCTCCTGGGATCCATCAGTGGCAGCTTGTCGACCATTGCGAACCTGACGACATGGGTACCTGAAGGTGCGCTCTTCGATATGCCGTTCATGTTCCGCGATCAGGCTCATATCGACGCGGTGATGAATGGACCCATCGGACAGGACATGAAGGATCTCTACCGCGCGCAGGGTTTCACAGTGCTTGATTTCATCACCTATGGCTCGCGAAACGTGATTTCCAAGGATCCCATCGGCAGTCCTGACGACGTCAAGGGCAAAACCATGCGCGTTCTACCCAGCCAGTTGCACGTGGATCTGTGGGCCAGCCTTGGTGCCAACCCCACCGCCGTGCCGATCACCGAAGCTTATGGCGCGCTGGAAACCGGCGTGGTGGATTACATGGACATGACGAAATCGGGCTTCCACGCACTCAAGCTGTTTGAGGTTGCGCCGAACCTGACCGAGACGAACCACATCTGGTCGCTCGGCGTGATGTACTTCAGCAACAATGTCTATAACAGCCTGACCGACGAACAGAAAGCCGTCTTCCAGGAAGTGGCCGCCGAAGCGTCGGATTACTTTGACCAACTGGCCGCGGACGAGCAGGATGCGTCGATGGAACTGACGCTGGCCAATGGCGCAGCGATCATTCCCACCGACATCGCGGCGTGGCAGGTTGCGATGGAACCGTTCTGGCAAAGCTATGCCGAAAAGGTTGGCGGGATGGATCGTATCCGCGCAGTTGTGGATACACAGTAATCCTGGCGCGGGCCGGACACGGCCCGCGCCGCGCCTAGGAACAGAAAGAAGGAACCATACGAGATGAAAAACAGGCTTGCCGAATACGGCCTACCCGAAGCATTCCCCGAAGAAGACTTCCTGCGTGACGGCCCGATGCGCCACGAGATCATAGTGATGGCGGTCGAGGCTGCGAACAAGCAGGGCTATCCCGACATTGACCGCGACTCGATCTGGGACAAGCCAGAACACCGCGCTCTCATGGTCGATTATCTCAAGGATTGCCGCCCGCTGCCTCTGATCAAGCAGATGATCGAGGAATTCGAAAGCGGCAAGCGCCCTGCAAATGACGACTGACACCCGAGGTCGACTGTGACGAACGCATTGCCGGATTTTGAGTTTTCGCACGCAACTCGGCGTGTGATCTTTGGGCCGGGCAGCTTCGCGCGGGTACCGGGCATCCTGCACGACCATGATGCCGCGCGGACCCTTGTCATCCTTGACGGGTATTTCAAAGGCCAGCCGCTCAGCGCGCGGGTCGAGGCGGATTTGCCCGGCGTGACCTTCTGGCCCATACCACCTGGTGAGCCAACAGAGGCATCTGTTATTGCCGCAGCGCAGGCCCTGACCGATCTGGAACCAGATGCGGTTCTGGCGTTGGGCGGCGGATCAGCAATTGACACGGCCAAGGCCGCGCTGATGCTGGCTGCCAATCCCGGCCCGCTCAAGGCACTCTGCTGGCCGGAGGCGCGGATCACTCATCCGCACCCAGCCATCTTCATCGCGGCCGCCACCACAGCGGGATCGGGCAGTGAGGTGTCGGAAACCGCCATCGTGGATATTCCCGGCACAATCTACAAAGCGCATATGCGCTCGCCCTTACTTGCGCCTCAGGTGACTATTCTTGATCCGGAACTGGGGCTGACCGTGCCGCGTGAGCCGACCCTGACGTCGGGGTTTGATGCGCTGACCCACGCGGTAGAGGCGTTTACCTCGCGGGCGGCCAACCCCATGACCGACCCTCTGGCGCTGTCGGGCACAAAGCTGATCTTTGACAACCTGGCGCGCGCCGCCGATCACCCCGGCGATGTCGAGGCGCGCGGGGCCTGTCTTTTGGGATCCGCACAGGCAGGCATCGCCTTTAACTCCGCGCATCTGGGCATTGCCCATGCGATTGCCGGGGCTCTTGGGGCGCTGCATCACGTGCCGCACGGGCTGGCCAATGCGCTGGCCCTGCCCTGGACCATGGCGTTCAACCGGCCCACAATTATGGAGAAGGACGCGGTTCTGGCGGACCTCTTTTCAGCGGGCAGCGCCGCCGAAGGCATTTCGCGGCTGCGCCACGCCGTGGGGCTGGACCGATCGCTGAACGACTACATCCCGGCCGCCTGCGATCTGGACGAAGTCGCCGCCGCCGCCATGACCAGCGGCCAGATTCGCATGAACCCGCGCGAGACGACCCAAGCCGATATCCTGATGATCCTTTCGGCCATGCAGACGGCAACCGGCGGGTATGCCCCGCAGATTTAGACGCACTCAAAGGAGACACCCATGCGCCTGTCCAATCCCCCGACCATCGCGCCCCCGGTGGGCGCCTATTCCCACGGCGTGGAAATCCCGCCCAATGCGCGATGGCTGCATGTGTCGGGGCAGGTCGGCATTGCGCCAGACGGAACGCTGGGCGAGGACGCAGCGGAACAATCGCAAATCATCTGGGACAACATCCAGGCGATCCTTGCGGATGCGGGCATGGGAATTGAGAACCTTGTGAAAGTCACCGCGTTTCTGACCGATCCCGACGATCTGCCGGCCTATGGCACCGTGCGCTCGGCGGCGCTGGGTCAGGCGCGACCGTGTTCGACGCTGATCTACGTGCCGGCCCTGGTCAAACCCGACTGGAAGGTCGAGGTCGACGTGGTGGCCGCGGCAGCGGGGTAATCGCGATCACAGGTCGAAAGGATCGTCCCGGCGCGGGGTGTTTGCCGCGACGGGGCGGACGATGCGAACGGTTGTGGCCGATCCCACCGTGAATTTGTCTTGCCAGAAGGCCAGCCTGCGACAGCCGGGACACCTGTCTTCAGCGGGTTTGGTACAGCGGTCCTGCGTCTGGTGCCGGGGGTGTTTGGTCATGTCTGTTCCCTTGGTTGCCTTGCCCCGCTGGCGCGCGGTTGCGCCGATGCGGGGCAGGGGTGGTCACATCATTATTCACCTTCGATTTCAGGAATGGCCGGGATCGGCACGCCGTAGGGGGCGACATCTTCGCGGATATCGCGCAGAGCGGACACGATGATGTCGACCTCGGCATCGGGATGTGTCGCGCCCAGTCCGTAATCGGCGGCCAGTTCCCGCGCCCGGGCGGACCGTTTGCGTTCGTCCTTGGGCAAGTTCACAACCGCATAGACCCCGTTCAGAAGACTGCCACGCAGTTTTTTGGTAAATTGGTTGCCCAGCATCACCTTTTCCTCTTCGCTCAGTTCTTCGAAGAAGCGCTTCATTAGGATGCGGCCGAATTGAATGTGCCTCGCCTCGTCTCTCAAGATCAATTCGCAAGCCTTGCGGATCTGGCTCGGCCGGGCATTCTTGTATCGCGCCGTCAGCAATTCGCCCGATAACTGTTCAAACAACGTGTTGACCGCCATACCGCCATAGAAGGACATCTGGGTTTCGTCCTTCTCGTCATGGAATTTCGGGATCACCATCTTGAAGTAATCGCTTTTCGGCAGAGGCTGGTATCCCCCAAGCGCGTCGGCGATGCGGAAGGATGCCTCATGATGGCGCAATTCCTCGAATATGAAATTGGCGACGTGCTGTTTGATCTCGAAGGGCTGATGTTCGAACACCGCCTGCCGATAGCGCTCGGCACCATAAGGAGTGGCACCATGTTCCATCCAGGCGCGAAGGCTCCACCATTCGGCGCCGGCTTCTTTGACCTCTTCGGGAAGGTCCGCGCATTCCTCCTTCAATTGCGCCCAGTCGATGTCTCGGTCAGCATCCCAAGCAAGATCGCGCGCCTGCACGCATAGATGCCAGATATCGGGATATTCCAGTTTGGCAACGATCGGATAGGGGTTCGGGTTCTGAACCGTTTCTTCCAGCATTGACGCGTCCATCGGTGCGCTCCTCCTTGTCCTGTTGGATATGCAGGACAAGCGTATCCAAGTTAGTCTATAAGTCTAGTCTTTTATTTATCTTTGCGCTGGTATAGCGTTTGCGGAACGCGCGGGAGGCGATCAATGAAGCATCAGAACCTGGCAATCTCGCCGATAGACCGGTCCAGTCCGCTGCCTCTTTATCTGCAGATCCGACAGCAACTGGTGGCCATGATCTCGGACTGGCCGGATCCGGCGGTCAAGTTCCACACCGACGAAGAACTGGCCACGCATTTCGATGTGGCCAAGGCTACCGTGCGCCAGGCCATCGTCGATCTGACCGATCAGGGCCTTCTGAAACGGCGGCGCGGGGCGGGTACCTTTGTTGTGCCGCCCCTGGTCGAGCGGCTGCGCCCCAACATGGATATCGAAGACCCGTATGAGCTGACAGGGGCCGCCGTGATGCACAGGGTTCATGCGCTGGATCGTCGCGAGGCAACGCCTGCGGAATCACGCGCGCTGGCCCTGGACGACAGGACCAATGTGGTGTTCCTGCGACGAGTGCGGTCGGTGGCGCATGTGCCGGTGGCAGTCGATGACCGGGTTATGGCCGCGGACATGGCCGAGCGGCTTGGGTTCGATGCATCGACCGCGGCGGGGTCCATCATCAACCTGGTGCGCAAGTCCTTCACTCTGTCCAAGGCTGCGTGGGAACTGAACGCCCGTCTTGCCGGGATGCGCGATGCGATGCTGCTTCAGATCGCGCCCAGCGATCCGATTCTCGTGCGGTCGCTTGTCTATTTCGCCAAAGACGGCACACCGATCCTGACGGGTGAGACGCGCCACCGTAGCGACATGATCCGCTGCGGGTTTGAAATGGATCTGAGCGCCCCGACCAACGGTCCGGGCGCGGGCACCTCCGTGCGCAGCTGGACCAGCGAAGCTTTGCTGGCCACCCCCTCCCTGGACTGAGAGCGACACCGATGACCCCGCCTACTGCCCCTTCTGAACAAAGCTATGATTACATCGTTGTCGGTGGCGGATCGTCGGGCTGTGTGCTTGCCGCGCGCTTATCTGAGAACCCCGCGCACCGGGTGCTGTTGCTGGAATCGGGCCGTTGGGACACCAATCCGTGGATCCATATCCCTGCCACCTTCTTCCGGGTGAACCGGGGCGTCCGGGATGTTGTGAAATACTGGGGCGAGGCGCAGCCCGAATTGGGGGGTCGCGGATACCTGCTGCCGCAGGGCCAAGTGATCGGCGGCGGGTCTTCGGTGAACGCGATGCTTTACGTACGCGGGCAAGCCGATGATTACAACAGCTGGGCGCAGATGGGTTGCCCGGGCTGGTCCTATGACGATGTCTTGCCGGTGTTTCGGGACCTGGAGGGCAATGACACCTTCGGCGGCGACTATCACGGCCAGAATGGACCTTTGGCGGTGTCAAACCCGCGCCACCGTCACCCGCTGTCGCTGGCGTTCCTGCAGGCAGCGCAAGAGGTCGGCTTACCCCTGACCGAGGATTTCAACGGCGCGCAGCAGGAAGGGATGGGGTTTTATCAGACCACGACCGTCAAGGGGCGCCGGTGTTCCGCTGCTCGCGCCTTTCTGAAACCCGCGCTAGGACGGCGCAACCTGACCGTGCTGACGCAGGCGCGAGTCGACAAGCTGATTGTGACCGGCCGCCGCGCAATGGGCGTTCTGCTGACCGACGGCCGCCGCTTTGACGCGCGCGCCGAGATTGTGCTGACCGCCGGTGCGCTGGCTACGCCTGCGATTCTGATGCGCTCAGGCCTTGGGCCTGCTGCCCATCTGACGGACCGGGGCGTGGACGTGGTCGCGGATCTGACCGAGGTGGGAAGGAATTTCCAGGACCATGTCGCCGTGCCTGTCGAGGCGCGCCTGAAAAACTCGATTTCAGTTCATGGTCACGACAGCGGCCTGAAGGGTGCACGCCACATGCTGCAATACCTGACCACGCGGCGCGGGCTGCTGGCATCGAACATCATTGAGGCAGGCGGCTTTGTGGACACCGCGGGCACGGGTCGGCCGGATATCCAGTTTCACTTCATGCCGACCTTCTCATTGGCATCGGACGGAACGCGTGAAGACGGGCACGGCCTGGGTTTTTCCGCCTGCGTCCTGCGCCCCCAATCGCGCGGCGAGGTTCGACTACGCAGCGCCGATCCAGTCGAGCCGGTGCGCCTGCATGCCAATGTCCTGTCGGCGCAGGCTGACCGCGCCGCGATGCTGCGCGGGGTGCGCCTTGCGCTGAAAATCTTGGACGCCCCCGCCATGCGCGCCTTGATTTCCGAACGCACCAGCCCGAAACAAGCCGAGACTGACGCCGATCTCATGACCCATATCGCCGCGGCGGCCAAGACAGTGTTTCATCCGGTGGGCACCTGCCGCATGGGCGGCGACGACGCGTCGGTCGTCGATGCGCAACTGCGTGTGCGTCGCATCGACGGGCTGCGGATATCGGATGCCTCCGTCATGCCCAGCATCGTGTCCGGCAATACCAACGCGCCCACCATCATGATCGCGGAACGATGTGCCCGGTTCATGCGCGCGGCGGCGATGCACAGTCCTGCGCAAGCCGGAACCGCCCTGCCGGTTTAAGGCTCCGGAACGTTGTCAAAGGCACCCGGCCTAGGTCTTTCCAAAACTGTCGCGCCTTGGGCAGGCACAAGGCCTATGCCCAACCCAGAGGTGCGAATTTCGACCGCGCCAGATCGTCCTCAAGCCCTGCCAGGCTTCAAGACCCGGTGGATAGAGATTGATGCGTCGACCCAGTACTGGTCCCAACTTGTCGCGATCCCAGTTCAGACAGGTGCGCCGATCACGGAGTGAAGAGTGAACCCGGCCGTGACACAGATGTCAGCGTAGCAGAGCGGCCGAAGAGTTCAAACACACAGCCCAATCAGCGAAGACTAGTTTGAATTAGTCTGCCAACTCCTTTTGGCGTACATCGACGGTATCTGACTACGAGAGGTGAAGACCTTTCTCGAACGAGGGTGGCGCAGTTCCGCAAAAAAGGACGATCGCTGAGTTTGACGAGGCTGTGGCTTAGCAATAGCCCCTCGAAAATGGACATAGGTGAAGATGTGTCCAATTGCTGTTTCGTCCCGCTCCTTGCCAGTTCAGACACAGCGCGGCGAACGGCTCCTGTATCGGAGACCGGTCATTGCCGACCGGCGCGGCGAAAGAGGAGGAAGAGCCCGAACTTCGTGATGCTGCACCGCACACGAAGGTCTTGATTTTGTTTTGGGGCCGCTGCCGTCAAAATTTTCCGGGATATCCCTCGGGCAGGTTTTCCGTCTGGATCGGGGCGATGATGTCCCAGTGTTCGACGATCAACCCGTCTTCCAAGCGCCACAGGTCATAGAATGCGGTGGGTTGCTCGCCCAATGCGCCAGAGGCTCCGGTCAGGACAAAATTGCCCTCGGCCACGACGATACCAATCTCGTCGTATCGCATCTTCATGCCTGCGGCGGCATTGGCTTGCATCAAGGCTTGTAGCCCCTCCAAACCGTCACCGGCATCCGGGTTGTGCTGTAGATACAGCGCGGGGTTGATGTATTGCGTGATATCGAGCCGTTCACCGCCGATGAACATGCGTTCCAGCAGGTCAATCACCAACGCCTTGTTCACGGCCGTTTCATCCAGGTCTGTCACCTCGGTGACCCCATCCACTTGGGTGCGACCGGCAGGGTTGGGCTCCTCGCGCAGCGGGATCAGGTTATCCCAGTGTTCTGCGATTTTGCCATTTTCAATGCGGAACACATCGAAGGCGACCATCGGTTCCGGACCGAAATTGTAGTAAGTCGAATGGGTTGCGACCAAATCCCCCTCACCAATAATGCGATGCAGGTCTGAGGGCGGTGGCGTTGGTTCGGTCGAGTCTAGCGGGCGGCTCAGGAACTTCTTTATGACCGCAGAACCCGAAGGCAACATCGGGTTTCGCTGGATGTAGTCTTCGGTGAAATAGGTATCGACCGCATCAGCATCTCGTGCCGCAAAGACGTTTTGCATCATGTCCATAACAAGTTGTTTGTTTGCGGTAACATCCGCCCAGGCAAACGAGGCGCTCATCCCTATTACGGCTATGGTTGTTGTCAGCGTCTTGAACATTAAAATTGCCTCCAGTTGCGAATCTATCTTTCCAGAAAGATAAGTGAACGAAGACAGACTGACAAGCACGCCTTGTGCGCCTACGCTTGTCCCATCAATGACGGAGCAAGACGTGACCCAACCAGACGCACCAAACTGGCGCAAGAAACCCCCGGCCGAGGCGCGGATCGTGCCAGGCTTGTTTCGCAGCCGGAATTATATCTGGGACAATGACCACCGGATTGTCGAAAGCCATGGGGTGACGTGGTCGCAATTTCTGGCGCTTTCATCGCTCAGGTCCGCAGGACCGGATCAAACATTGAGCCCGACTCAGCTTTATACCGCAGCGCAGGTCACATCTGGTGGCATGACAAAGATGATGCACGCGCTCAGCGATGCGAAGCTGATTGAGCGTGTCGACAACCCAGATGATGGTCGCAGCCGCTTGGTCCGGATCACCCCAAAGGGTGCCGCACTCGCGGAACAGATCGTCGAAGAGCTGATCGCGACGAACAAAGCATTGATTGGCGGGATCCTCGACCCGGAGGAAGCGGAAGAACTCGCCAGACTGCTCAGAAAGCTGAGCATCGGACTACAAGGCCGAAAGAAGGGAGATGCCTCAAACCAATAGAGGTTCCCTGAAAGCCGACCTTGGCGCAACCGCAGCGAAACCTCACTTCGTCCCGCCAAGCAGTCATTTGGGCACATCGCGGCGAAGGTCCGGTCAGGGGCCAATCCAACCGATGCTGCTGTTCCGACGCATGTTTGCTCAACCACGATGTCTCAATCAGATATCGATGATTGCTGTTGTAATCGCCTGCCATTGGTCGCGCGACACCGCTTGGGGGCTCGCGAGCAGCCAGTAACTCTCGTGAAAAGAAAGAGACGTGGGATGCAGGCGCACCAAGGCGCCCGTTGACAAGGCCTCCGCGCACAAAGGCAGCGATGCCAGAAAAACGCCCAGCCCCGCCTTGGCCGCGCCAAGCGCCGACAGATGTGTGTCAAAGCGCAGGTCGGGCAATGGGGTGGTCGGGATGCCGAACTCGGCAGCCCAAGCATGCCAGCCGGGTCGCTGACCGGCGCAGGCGATGCGCGGCCAGGCCGTCCAATGCCCGGCGCGGGCCGCCAGAGACGGGGCCGCCACCGGGCAGATCTCTTCGGCATAGAGCCGGGCGCGATAGGGGTGCGGCCAGTCACCTGTTCCATAGCGGATGCGAATGACATCGTCCTGCGGGGCGTCATGTGTGCCGATAACCATCGACTGGATCGAGATTTCGGCCTTCATGAGGGATTGCAAACGACCCAGCCTTGGAAGCAACCACAGGTCGATGACGGTTTGGCTGGCGGACAATGTCAGGCGTCGATGCCCGGTGCCGAAAAGCGCCTCGGTGCTGTCGCGCAGCCCTTCCAGCACAAGGCGGACATGGGGCAGCCACGCTTCGCCCTCGACAGTCAGCGAGATGGCCCGCGCCCGACGGTGGAACAGGGGTGTACCAAGTTGTTTCTCCAGCTGTCCGATGCGCTGACTGACCGCTGCCTGCGTCAGTCCGACGTCTTCGGCGGCGGCGGTAAAGCTGCCGAGCCGCGCCGCCGCCTCAAAGGCGCGGATCCATTCAAGCGGTGGAAGACGATCCCTTTTCATAAGCCAAACGAAACCTCAGTCCATGGATTCCTGATTTGTATTTATCCGTTGAGCTTGAGAAACTCCAGCCAAGTCCACATCAAACCCAGGGGACGCTTATGCCGTCAGTCGTACTCGATCCGTCCAGAAACTTTCTGACCTTTGAAACTGGCACTGGCCCGCACCGTTTTCATGCGATCTGGCTGCGTGACAACGCGCAGGATGCACAAACACGCGCTCCCGGGAACGGGCAGCGATTGATTGCCTTGCGCGACATCCCGGCCGAGACCCGGATCGCGGCGGCCGAGATCGCCTCGGACGGCGCGCTTCATGTCCGGTTTGTGCCGGAGGACAAGACCGTTCGCTTTGATCCCGCCTGGCTTGCCGCGCATGCCTATGACCGGCACACAGGGCCGACTGCGCGGGGCTGGCTGCCCGATGGGATCGAGCCTTGGGATGCGGGGCTAATGGACGCCGTGCCGTGCGGTGACTTTGCCCTGCTGCAACAGGGCGGCGCGCCGTTGCGCGACTGGCTGGGAAAGATCGTCCGCTATGGGTTCGCCAAGGTCGTGAACGCACCGGTCGAACCTGGGGCGCTGTTCCGGATCGTCGATCTGTTCGGCTATGTGCGCGAAACGAACTATGGCCGCCATTTCGAGGTGCGGACCGAAGTGAACCCGACCAACCTCGCCTTCACGGGCCTCGGGCTTCAGGCGCATACCGACAATCCCTATCGGGACCCTGTTCCGACGGTTCAGGTTCTCTACTGCCTCGAAAGCTCTGCTGCGGGGGGCGAGAACATGGTGGTCGACGGGTTCGCCGCCGCCCTGCGGCTGCGCGCGGAAAATCCCGAGGGGTTCGACCTGCTGGCCGATCATTGCGCGCGGTTCGAATATGCTGGTGAGGCGGGCGTTTGCCTGACCTCGCGTCGCCCGATGATAGACCTGGGACCGGACGGTGAACTGATTGGTATCCGCTTCAACAACCGCTCTTTCGCCGCAGTGACGGATGTGCCCTTCGACAAGATGGAGGCCTATTACGCCGCCTATCGCCGTCTGGGCGAGATCATCGACGACACGGCCATGGAGGTGACCTTCCGCCTGAATCCGGGCGAGGCCTTTGTCGTTGACAACACCCGCGTGCTGCACGCGCGCAAGGGCTATTCCGGTGAGGGGACGCGTTGGCTGCAAGGCTGCTACGCCGACAAGGACGGGCTGCGGTCCGCCTATGACGCGATGTGCCGCGAGGGCGTTCTGGAGGCCGCGGAATGAGGCCCGATATCAACACTCTGACCGCTGAGACAATTGTCGCCTTCATCGGCTCGATCTTCGATCGGCGCGGCGGTGAGGAATACCTGGGCGAGCCCGTGACAATGGGCGAACACATGCTGCAGGGTGCCACGATCGCCGAGCGCAACGGCCAACCCGAAGACATCATCGTCGGCGCGCTGCTGCACGACATCGGCCATTTCACCAGCGAATTCGGCACTTTCACGATGGAGGACACCGAGGACCGCCATCACGAGGACGCAGGTGCCGAGGTGTTGGAGCGGTTCTTTCCTTCTGTCGTGACCGATTGCTGCCGATACCACGTCGCGGCAAAGCGTTACCTCTGCGCGACCCGCCCCGAGTATTTCAAGCGCCTGTCCGAGGCCTCGATCCATTCGTTGAACCTGCAGGGCGGCCCGATGTCGCCCGAGGAAGTGGCCGAGTTCGAGAAGAACCCGAACCTCAAGGAGATCATCGCCGTTCGGTATCTCGACGAGGCAGGAAA
This sequence comes from Aestuariivita sp., assembly GCF_049276915.1. Lineage (NCBI taxonomy): Bacteria > Pseudomonadati > Pseudomonadota > Alphaproteobacteria > Rhodobacterales > Paracoccaceae > Aestuariivita > Aestuariivita sp. Next base: position 16,591 of record NZ_JBASXK010000062.1, read on the forward strand.
GGTCGCGGGGATGGACAGACCCGACTTTTGGCATTTCGCGCCGATGGTGCAGCGGCTGGTCGACAGGCACTTGTCCGGCACATGATCGCACAGGCCGCGCGATCTGACCGGGGCGGCGCGATCCTTGATCCGCTGGCTAAAGCGAACGCTCCATGAAGTAGACGTATTTGCGCCACTCATCCGGAAAACCCTGTGGATGCGGCATGTCGACGAAACCGGTCCTTTCATACATCGCTCTTGCATGGGTCAAGAACTTTGCCGAAGAGAACATTACCTTTTCATAGCCGTCCAACATCATCTGTTCGAACATTCTGTCCAACATCAATCGACCCAAACCGTGACCCCTGCCTTCTTCGCTCACGAACATTCGGTTGAATTCAGCGACACCCGGACCTGCCTCGGCGTACATGACGCATCCCTCGGGTTTTCCATTCACCGATGCGATCAGGATGCCACCTTGCGGACGTGCATGCAGGTCAGGCAAGGCCTCAATAACTGCCTGGAACCTTTCTGGGTCCATCGGATGGTCAGGCCCTTTCGGACGCCAATCGGCAGGATAGTTTTTCCAATGCCAGTCCAACCACTCGCGGCATAGTGCACGTGCGGCCTCGATGTCGGCTTCGTCATCGGCCATCCGAACCAAAATATCCGTCAATTTTACCGCCTCACTGCTCGATCACGATCTGGATGATCCCGTCGAAGGCAAAGGAAGTCAATCGCATGCCGCGTCTGGAAGCGGGCCTTGGTTGGCGAAAGTCGAACGGCAGGTTTATCCGCTTACCGGACCTTCAGCGTCGCCAGGCCAATCATCGCCAGGATCAACGAGATGATCCAGAAGCGGATCACGATCTGGGGCTCGGCCCAGCCTTTTTTCTCGTAGTGGTGGTGGATCGGGGCCATCAGGAACACGCGTTTTCCGGTAGCCTTGAAATACAGCACCTGGATGATGACCGAGAGTGCCTCGACCACGAAAAGCCCGCCGACCACGGCCAGGACCAGCTCGTGTTTGGTGGCCACCGCGATGGCCCCCAGGGCTCCGCCCAGGGCCAGGGATCCGGTATCGCCCATGAACACCGCAGCGGGTGGTGCGTTATACCACAAGAAGCCGAGGCCTCCGCCGAAGATGCCGGCACAGAAGATCATGATCTCGCCGGTGCCCGGCACATAGTGCACGTCCAGATAGTCGGTGAAATCGACGCGCCCCACCGCATAGGCGATGATGCCAAGCGTTCCGGCGGCGATCATCACCGGCATGATGGCCAGACCGTCCAGACCATCCGTCAGGTTGACCGCATTGGCCGAGCCGACAATCACGATCATGCCGAAGGGGATGAACAACAGCCCCATGTTCAGCAGCACATCCTTGAACACCGGCAGGGCCAGACGCCCGGAGAGCGCCTGGTAATCGGCGACGCGCGCCATCAGATCCGCATCGTTCATGGCGTGAATGGACATCGCCCAATAGGTGGCGATCCCGGCTATCGTGAACCCCGCCAGAAGCCGCACCCGTCCCGAAACGCCCTTGTGATTGCCCTTGGAGACCTTGGCGTAATCATCCAGAAAACCGATCAGCCCGAAGCTGAGGGTGACGAACAGCACCAGCCAGACAAAGGGATTGTCCAGCCGCGCCCACAGCAGTGTCGAGGTGGTCAGCGCCCCCACGATCAGCAAACCGCCCATGGTCGGCGTGCCGGCCTTGGCGAAATGGCTTTCGGGGCCATCATCGCGGATGGGCTGGCCCTTGCCCTGGCGTTTGCGCAGCACGTTGATGAGGGGGCGACCAAAGAGAAAGCCGAAGATCAGCGCCGTCAGGAAGGCTCCACCCGCGCGAAAGGTGATATAGCGAAAGAGGTTGAAAAAGTCCCCTCCGTCCGACAGCGCGGTCAACCAATAGAGCATTAAGCTGCTTCCTTACTCATTCGTATTGTGGGTCGGCATCGTCAAGGCCTGCGCCATGACCCATTTTGCGGATCACGTCAACGACACCGCCAAGCCCGGTCGACAGCGAGGCCTTGACCAGAACCACGTCTCCGCTGTCCAGCCGGGCGCGGATACTGGCAGCCATCTGATCGGCGGTTTCGCAATGCAAGCCGCGTTTGCCCTCGGGAAGGGCGGCATGAAGCGCGCCCATCAGGGGGCCGACGCAATGCACGGTGTCTATGCTGTCCATGGCGTCAAGGCTGGCCAGTTCGGCGTGCATCGCGCTCTCGGTCGGGCCCAGTTCCTTCATGTCGCCCAGAATGGCGATGCGGCGGCCCTTGCTGACGCGGCCGGTTTCGTCGCGGGGCTCGGAGGCGGCCAGCACATCCAGTGCGGCCTTCATCGAGGTCGGGTTCGCGTTGTAGCTGTCGTCGATGAGCGTGAGTGTCAGATCCTCGTCAACGGGATCGAGGTGGATCGTTTCCTGCACGCCGCGCCCCCTGTAGGGGGACCAGCGGCCAAGGGCATGGGTCGCCAGCGCCATGTCAGCGCCCAGAGCCGCGACACAGGCCAATGCGCCCAGCGCGTTCATCGCGAAATGCGCCCCGGGTGTGGCGAGTTTGAACAGGAGCGGGTCCTGACCGGCCATGGCGCGCACCACGGTGACAGAGCCCTGCACCTGAACGTCGGTCAGCTTGAAGTCAAAGCCATGCCAGCCAAAGCCGATATCGCGGGCTTTCAGATCATGCGCCTTGGCCTGAAGGATCGCGGCATGTTCGATATCGTTGTTCAGTACGGCCACGCCATTTGGCACCAGACCTTCCAGAATCGAGGCCTTTTCCACGGCGATGCCCGCGATGTTCTCGAAGGCTTCGAGATGGGCGGCACCGACGGTGGTGATCATGGCCACATGCGGTTGGGCCATTCTGGCGAGAGGCGCGATTTCTCCGGGGTGGTTCATGCCGATCTCGATCACGGCATATTGCGTGTCGCGCGGCATGCGCGCCAGTGTCAGGGGCACGCCCCAGTGGTTGTTGTAGCTGGCGACCGAGGCATGGGTTTTGCCCTGGTTGGACAGCATCTGCGCCAGCATCTCCTTGGTCGAGGTCTTGCCGACAGAACCGGTGATGGCGACCACCCTGGCCCGGGTGCGGGCGCGCCCGGCGCGGCCCAGCGCTTCGAGGGCTGTTTGCACATCCTCCACCACCAGCAGCGGGGCGTCCTGTGCGACATCTTCGGGGCGGCGCGACACAATCGCGGCCCCTGCCCCTTTGGCCAGCGCCTGGGCGACAAAGTCGTGACCGTCGCGCGCCGCCGTCAGGGCGACGAACAGATCGCCCGGCTCAAGAGTGCGGGTGTCGATGGAAATACCCGTCACCGACCAGTCGCCCTGCGCCGTGCCGCCCGTAGCCGTTACGGCCTCGGATGCTGTCCAAAGTGTCATGCGATCCCTCTGTCAAGTGCGGCCACGGCAACGCTGGCCTGTTCTACATCGTCAAACGGAAGGATATCGTCGCCGATGATCTGGCCGGTCTCGTGGCCCTTGCCCGCGATCAGCAGCGCATCCCCCGGACCCAGAGCATCGACCCCGCGCAGGATCGCTTCGGCGCGGTCGCCGACTTCGATCGCATCCGGTGCGCCGGCCAGAACGGCGGCGCGGATGGCGGCGGGATCTTCGCTGCGCGGGTTGTCATCTGTCACAAAGACCAGATCGGCGTTTTCCTGAGCCGCCTGCCCCATGAGAGGCCGTTTGGTCGTGTCGCGATCTCCGCCGGCACCGATGATGGCGACCAGGCGACCGATCACATGGGGTCGCAAGGCCGACAGCGCGGTCGAGACCGCATCGGGCGTATGGGCATAATCGACATAGACGGCGGCACCGTTGTCGCGCGTGGCGGCCAGTTGCATGCGCCCGCGCACGGTTGTCAGATGCCGCAGGGTGTCAAAGACTCGTTCGGGTTCTTCCCCGGCAGCGATCACCAGCCCGCAGGCCAGCAGGATGTTTTCCGCCTGAAACCCGCCGATCAGGTTCAGCCGCGCCATGTGCGGATCCCCGCGCCATGAAAAGCGCAGATCCTGCCCGGTCGCGTCGAACCGCTGACCCAGCAGGTTCAGATCGCCCATGCCGTGCCCGACGGTGATGATGTCTTGCCCGCGTGCGGCTGCGATGGCGCGCATCTCGACCCCCTTGGGATCGTCGAGATTGATCACCGCGGTGCCGTCTTCGGGCAGCACGCGGCGGAACAGTGCGGCTTTGGCCGCGAAGTAATCCTCGAAGGTCTCGTGATAATCGAGGTGATCCTGCGTGAGGTTGGAAAAGCCCGCGGCGACAAGCTGCACACCATCCAGACGGCGCTGTTCCAGACCGTGGCTCGAGGCCTCCATGGCACAATAGGTGATGCCATGGGCGGCAGCCTCGGCCAGGGTGCGATGCAGGGTGATGGGTTCTGGGGTGGTATGGGCCAGCGAGGCGGTCCAGGCCCCTTCGACGCCCGTGGTGCCCAGGTTTATGGCCTGGTGACCAAGTTCGATCCAGATCTGGCGCACGAAACTGGCGATGGAGGTCTTGCCGTTTGTCCCGGTGACGGCCACGATGGTGGCAGGCTGCGCGCCGAACCAGAGGGCGGCGGTGAAGGCCAGCGTCTGGCGCGGATCATCGGTGACGATCAGAGCGGCCTGCGAGGCGGCGAGCTCGCTTTGCGCAATTGCAGCACCTTCGGCGTCCGTGAGGATCGCACAGGCTCCCTGGCGCAAAGCGAAAGGAATGAATTCGCCGCCATGCACGCGGGTTCCCGGCAGGGCCGCGAAGAGAAACCCATCTTTGACAGCGCGGCTGTCCACGGCAAGGCCGGTGATTTCGGGGTCGCGCCCGCCCTGGGCCGTCAGAGCCAACTGGCTGAGTGTCTGTGACGGTCTGCCCATATGCCCCTGCTTGCCCGTATCAGTTTGATGTGAGCGTTATACCAGTCACCGGGCGGGGCTCAACCTCCGGTCTGATACCCAGAAGCGGGGCAATGCGCGCGATCATTTCGGCGGCAATCGGCACAGCCGTCCAGCCCGCAGTCCGGCGCGGCTTGTCGCCCGAAGTTTCAACCGGCTCGTCCAGCGTGACCACAAGCACATACTTGGGATTGCTTGCAGGGAAGAACGAGGCGAAGGTCGCGATCACCTTATCCTCGTAATATCCGCCGCCACGGGGCTTTGGCTTGTCGGCGGTGCCGGTTTTGCCGCCCACCGGATAGCCCGGCACACGGGCAAAGCTGGCGGTGCCGTCTGTCACCACCTTGCGCAGGATGACCTGCGAGGCCTTTGCAGTTTCGCGGGACATGACGCGCGGCCCGTATTGCGGGCCCTCCTGTTTCAGGATCGTCGGGCTGACGTAATGCCCGCCATTGGCAATCGCGGCATAGCCTGCTGCCAGATGCATCGGGGTGGTCGACAGACCATGGCCATAGGAGATGGTCACCGTGCTCAACTCGCCCCAGCGCTCGGGATAGAGCGGCTGGCCGCCATTGGCTTCGACGATTTCGAACGGGGTCGGATCAAGCATGCCCAGATCATGCAGGAAGGATTTCTGCCGCGCGCCACCGATCTGCATGGCCAGACGGCCCGTGCCGCGGTTGGAGCTGTGCACGATGATGTCGGCGACGCTGAGCTTTCCGTAATTCTTGTTGCGGAATTCTCCGATGGTAAAACCGCCGACCCGCATGGGGCCAGAGGTGTCGATGATGGTTTCGGCATTCACCAGGCCCAGTTCGATGGCCTGAGCGGCGGCGAAGATCTTGTGAGTGGACCCCAGTTCATAAACGCCCTGTACGGCCCGGTTGAACAGCGGGCTGTCAGCGGGTTCGCCTTCGGTGGGCGGGCGGGGTCTGTCATTGGGGTCAAAATCCGGCAGGCTGACGACCGAAATGACTTCGCCCGTGTGCACATCCATCAGGATCGAGGTTGCCCCCTTGGCATTCATCAGCTTCATGCCGCCCCAGAGCACGCGCTCGGCGGCGGCCTGAATGGTGAGATGCAGCGACAATTCAAGCGGTTTGCCGCCATTTGCCGGATCTCGAAGGAATTTGTCGAATTGCTTTTCGACACCGGCCACGCCAATGACTTCGGCGGCGCTGACGCCCTCTTTGCCGAAGGACGCGCCGCCCAGAACATGGGCTGCAAGACGTCCATTGGGGTAAAGGCGCATCTCGCGCGGGCCAAAGAGCAGGCCGGGTTCGCCCAGATCATGCACGGCCTGCTTTTGTTCGGGGCTGATCGTGCGCTTGACCCAGACGAACTTGCGATTGCCGGTGAACTGACGGTTCAGGCGCTCGCGGTCCAGATCGGGGAAAATCTCGGCCAGCTTTTCGGCGGCACCTGCCGGGTCGATCATCTGATGGGGTTGCGCGTAAAGCGCGTGTGTTTCGAAATTCGTCGCCAGGATATTGCCGTTGCGATCCACGATATCCGCGCGTTGGGTCGCGATCTGGGCACCGGGGGCCTGGGCGCGCGGTTCGGTCGGCTCGGAGGAGGCGACAAGAGCCATGCGGCCACCAATCACCACAAAGGCACACAGAAAGAACAGGCCCAGCACCAGAAGGCGGCTTTCGGCACGATGGCGGGCACGATCCTGCATTTGTTCATGACGCAGGCGAATGTTCTCGCGTTCGATCGCGTCGGGGTTTTCGCCTTTGCGGCGGGCTTCGAGAACGCGGGCCAAGGGGCGCAGGGGCGTGCGGATCATGGCAGAACCTCTCCTGATTGACCCATGTGGCCCCGGTTCATCACCTCGATCGGGTTGGTGATGGCCAATGGCTCATCCGGCGGAAACGCCACCTCGTCCACGCGGCCGAACTGATCGGCGCGCAGCGGAAGCAGACCCAGGCGGTCGAAATTCAGGTCCGCCAGTTCGCGCAGCCGGTCGGGACGGTTCAGATAGGCCCATTCGGCGCGCAGCATGTTGAGCTTGGTGTGGGCATTGCCAACCTGACGCTGCACGGACTGGAGTTGATCAAGCGAGGCCTGGGTCTTGTAGTTCTCGCGGTAGGCCCAGAACGCAAGCCCCATCACACAGACCGCTGTGAGGATATAGAGAAAGCTCTTCATCTCCGGGACGTCTCCAGAACCGGCATTCCGATGGATTTGGGATCAATCGCGCCACTTGGCGCATTCGTGCGCAGACCGACGCGCAGCTTGGCCGAGCGCGAGCGCGGGTTTTCGTCAAGCTCCCGAGGGTCCGGACCGATGGCCTTGCGCGATTTCAGCGTGAATTGCGGCGCGTCTTCAGCCGTTTCGGGCGCATAGCGATTGGCGCGACCCGCCTGCCCCGAGCGCGCCTGAAAGAAGCGTTTGACCATGCGGTCCTCGATGGAATGGAAGGTCACGACAGCCAGTTGGCCGCCCGGTTTCAACGCCCGTTCGGCAGCCATAAGCCCATGAAAAAGCTCGCCATATTCGTCGTTTACCGCGATGCGCAGCGCCTGGAAGCTGCGGGTGGCGGGATGGCTCTGGTTTGGCTTGGCGCGGGGCAGACAGCCTTCGATGATGCTGGCAAGGCGCAGGGTGGTGGTGATCGGGGCCTCGGCGCGGGCACGGCCTATGGCGCGCGCAATGCGTCGGCTCGCGCGTTCTTCGCCGTATTGAAACAGGATGTTGGCCAGGTCTTCTTCCTCGGCCCCATTCACCAGATCTGCCGCCGAGGGACCGTCCTGGGACATGCGCATATCAAGCGGTCCGTCGCGCATGAAGGAAAAGCCGCGATCGGCCTGATCGAGCTGCATCGAGGAGACGCCCAGATCAAGCACCACACCGTCAAGATCGCTGGCGTATTCGTCCATACGTGAAAACACGCCGTGTTGCATGACCAGCCGATCGCCGTATTGCGCGGCCCAGCCTGCGGCCATTTCAAAAGCAAGCGGATCACGGTCGACCGCGATCACGCGCTCGGCTCCGGCGTCCAGCAGGGCCCGGGTATAGCCGCCCGCGCCAAACGTGCCGTCAAGCCAGACACCCGCAACAGGAGAAATCGCGTCCAGCAAGGGGCGCAGCAGAACGGGAACATGAGAGGAGCTGTCGTCGAGGCGCTCTGCAGCAGCCATCGCCTTACTCCCCCCCCACACCGTCAAGAAAGATGAGCGGATCGACATCGTCGGGCAATTCATCCAGCCAGGCTTCGGTGCGGGCGAGTTCGACGGCTTCGAATGTTTCGGGTCTCCAGATCTGGAACGTGTCGCCGGCAGCGATGAAAAATGCCTCATCCTCGAGGCCGATCTTGGCGCGCAGCTTGGCGGGAAGCACAAGTCGGCCTGTCTCATCCACGGATGTCGGGAGCGATTGGCCCTGAAAGAGGGTTTGCAGCATCTTGCGTTCGACAGCGCCGCGCGGCAGGCGGTCGATCTTTTCATCGACCTCCTCGATGGCCTGCATGGTATAGCATTCCAGATAGGCGCGGCGGTGATCGCCATAGACGATGACCAGTTCGGGAAACTTGCCGGATTCCCAGTTGGGATCAGAGGCTTCGAGAACACGACGAAACGAGGCAGGGATCGACACCCGGCCCTTGCTGTCCACCTTGTGGCGGCTTTCGCCTCTGAACCTTTTTGCCAAGGTCCCGTCCCTTTTTATCGCGCCCCCGCGAATGTGTCCCCGTTTGAAGAGAAAACGGCGGGCTGATCAGCTGCCATTGATCAACCCGCCGCCCTCGTCTCGCTTAGCGGGGTGTGTCCAGCTGCGCGCGCCACCTGGGGGGATGTCTGCTCGCCCGCGCGCCGGATCTCAGTGTCTGATGAAGAGTGGTTGCCTGTATGAAACCATTTTTTTGCTTTTTGGGGTCGTTTGGTGCCCCGAGTACCGTGTCCTCATCCGATGCATAAGGGATGCCATGGGATTTCATGGAAATCAACAGGTTTTTGTGGGAATTCTTACTGCATGTTGCTTTGGGCGAGGCTGAAAAACAACATGTTGTGGGGATTAGGCCCGAATATGTGGCTCAAATTGTGGCCTGAATCATTCCGGACACTAAATGTGGTATTGCATAGGTGGTGCAGAAAATTCCCGCGATTTCCCAGAAATTTTGAAAATCTGCCCGAGTGGGTCCGAAATCACCACGATGGATGCAGAATTTCGCAAGAAAATTTCGGGAGAAACCGATGTGATTCGCCTCAAATCCCACAGTTCGGACAGGCTGGACCCATGATTTCCCATGTCGCCCATGAGATCCCGTGACCGGGACCGAGATGCGTCAAGGCCGCGGCCCTTCAGGGTGCGGCCAGGCAGATTTCATCGCTGCGTGCTCTTGGGCGAGCGGCGGTTATGCCATGCCGCCGCGGATCAGACCCTGGGCGATGCGGGCATAGGCCTGTGCCATCGGGCTGTCGCCCACGGCAATCGGTGTGCCGCCATCGCCGGCCAGACGGGTTTCGAGATCAATCGGAAGCGCACCCAGAAGCGGCACGCCCATCTTCTGCGCCTCGGCGGCAACCCCGCCCTGCCCGAAGATCTCATGCTCGGCACCGCAATCGGGACAGATGAACATCGACATGTTCTCGATCAGGCCAAGCACCGGTGTCTTGAGCGTCTCGAACATGTTGAGCGCCTTGCGCGCATCCAGCAGGGCGACATCCTGCGGGGTGGAGACCACGATCGCGCCGGTCAGCTGGGTCTTGGTGCACAGGGTAAGCTGCACATCCCCCGTGCCGGGCGGCAGATCGACCAGAAGCACATCAAGCTCGCCCCATTCGACCTGACCCAACATCTGTTGCAGCGCGCCCATCAGCATCGGGCCGCGCCAGATCACGGCCTTGCTCTCGTCCAGCATGAAACCGATGGACATCAACGTGACGCCATGGGCGTGCAGCGGAATGATCGTTTTGCCGTCCGGACTGGCGGGGCGTTTGTTGATACCCATCATCCGGGGCTGGCTGGGACCATATATATCTGCGTCAAGCAAGCCGACCTTGCGCCCGGCCTTGGCCAGGGCAACCGCGAGATTGGCAGAGACGGTGGATTTGCCCACCCCGCCCTTGCCCGAGCCAATGGCCAGGATGCGCTGCACACCGGAGGGTTTGGTGGGTCCGTCCTGTGGCTTGGGGTGGCCGCCGATCTTGAGGCTGGGCGCGGGTGGCTTTTCCGCCGGGCCATGGGCTGTGAGCACGACCGAGGCTCTTGACACGCCATCCAGTTGCGACACGGCCGCCTCGACAGCCTTGCGCAAAGGCTCCATCTGCTGCGCGATGGCGGCACTTGGGGCTTCGATCACAAAGCGGACCACATCCCCCTCGATCGCAAGCGCACGAATCATGTCGCGCGATATCAGCGTGCCCCCGTCGGGAAGCGCGAAGCGATCCAGTGCTGCTTCGACCTGTGCCTTGGAAATTCCCATATCGCCCCTCATGTTCTCTGACTGCCCCTTTAAGTGGCACTGGCCCCGCGATGCGCAAGGCGCGCGCCCCCCTGTTGCCCGAAAAAAGGCGGGCTGCCCAGAAAAGGTGCATTTGACCCATGCATTTGCTGCATAGCAGCAATTCAGCCTCGTCTATTGTGCAACTGCAGCATAATCCTATTCTTATTACACAAGGCAACAACAGTCCGGATGGAGCAGCCCGATGACAACACTAACCCAGATATCGACGATCGCCTATGGTGGTGACTCGCGACTGGCGTCTGTCCTGTCTGAAACGCGCGCCGTTGTCGCACGGTGGCGTCTGTTTCACCAGACCCTGTCCGAACTGGCAGCGTTGTCGAACCGGGAACTGCCCGATCTGGGTCTGCACCGGTCCGAATTGAAACGCACCGCTCTGGAGGCTGTTTACACGAGTTAATCGAGATCAGGTCCCTCTCCTCCTCCCTGGGATCTGTTATCTGCGGCGGCATCGCTTCTCCTCCCTAGATGCCGCCGCCTTTTACAACCGCCGGGTTCGCCCGGCAAAAGATAGGCACCGGGACCTCTCCTCCTCCCTGGTTTTGGTGACCTTATTGCGCGCGGCCCGCTCCTCCTCCCTAGGGTGCGCGTGCAGACAAAACGGCGGCCCCGCCTCCCTGGGGTCGCCGTTTCTTTTTCTGGGATGTGCCGGAGCGAGGGTTTGGGGCGACCAATTCACGCCTGTGCCGGGGCAGGTTTCACACCCCGGAGGTGGCGTCGATCAGAACGGAATGTCGTCGCTGGAGGAAATATAGGACGAGATGACTTTCTTGATTCCGGCTTTTTCAAAGTCGATTTCAAGTTTGTCGCCTTCGATCCCGAGGATCGCGCCATAGCCGAATTTCTGATGAAACACGCGCTCGCCCAGGGTAAAGGCGGAAATCGCGGTGGCGTCAATCACGGTGTTGCGGGTTTCGCGGGGCTGGGAAATGCTTCGTTCGCTGGCGCGGGCCTGCAGGCGTTTCCAGCCCGGGGAGTTGTAGACATCGGCCTTGGCCACGCGCGCCTCGAGGCCACCCGTTGTCGCGGCCATGCCGGCCGCCCCATAGCCACCACCGTAAAGCCCCGGAGGGGTGAGCACATCCACATGCTCCTGCGGGAGTTCGTCGATGAAGCGCGAGGGGAGTTGCGATTGCCACTGGCCAAAGACCAGCCGGTTGCCCGCAAAGGAGATCGTGCAGATCTCTTCGGCGCGGGTGATGCCGACATAGGCCAGCCTGCGTTCCTCTTCGAGGCCCTTGATACCGGATTCGTCCATGGAGCGTTGTGACGGGAACAGCCCGTCCTCCCAACCCGGCAGGAAGACTGCGGGGAACTCCAGACCCTTTGCAGCATGCAGGGTCATGATCGACACTTTTTCATCCGCATCGGATTTGTCATTGTCCATGACCAGCGCGATATGTTCGAGGAACCCCTGCAGGTTCTCGAACTGCTCGAGCGCCTTGACAAGTTCCTTGAGGTTTTCCAGACGCCCCGGCGCTTCGGGGGTTTTGTCGTTCTGCCACATGGTGGTGTAGCCGCTTTCGTCCAGGATGATCTCGGCCAGCTCCACATGGGTGGTGTCCTTGTCGCCCGTCATCCGACCCCAGCGTGCGATATCATCGACTAGGGTCTGCAACTCGCTGCCGCCCTTGCCCTTGATCAACCCGCCCTGCACCGCAAGCCGCGCGCCTTCGATCAGGCTGACGCCATTGGCGCGCGCTGTCATCTGGATGGTCTGCTGCGCCTTGTCGCCAAGCCCGCGCTTGGGTGTGTTCACGATCCGCTCGAACGCCAGATCATCATCCGGGCTGGTGACGATGCGGAAATAGGCCATGGCATCGCGGATCTCCATCCGCTCGTAAAACCGCGGCCCGCCGATCACGCGGTACGGCAATCCGATGGTCAGGAAGCGGTCCTCGAAGGCGCGCATCTGGTGCGAGGCGCGCACGAGAATGGCCATGTCATTCAGACTGTAGGGGCGCAGGCCGCGCGTGCCGCGTTGCATCGACTCGATCTCTTCGCCGATCCAGCGGGCTTCTTCCTCGCCGTCCCAATGGCCGATCAGGCGGACTTTCTCGCCATCTTCGGCTTCGGTCCAGAGTTCCTTGCCCAGACGCCCCGCATTGCCCCGGATCACCCCGGAGGCCGCTGCAAGGATATGCGGGGTCGAGCGGTAATTCTGTTCCAGCCGCACCACATGGGCACCGGGGAAATCCTTTTCGAACCGCAGGATGTTGCCCACCTCGGCGCCGCGCCAGCCATAGATCGACTGATCGTCATCGCCCACGCAACAGATGTTCCTGTGACCGCCCGCCAGCAGGCGCAGCCACATGTATTGGGCGACGTTGGTGTCCTGATACTCGTCCACCAGGATGAAGCGGAACCAGCGCTGGTACTGGCTGAGCACATCGGGGTGATTCTGGAAGATCGTAAGCATATGCAGCAGCAGATCGCCGAAATCGACCGCGTTCAGTTCGATCAGGCGGCGCTGGTACTGGGCGTAAAGCGCCACACCCTTGTTGTTATAGGCCCCCGCATCCGCCGCGGGCACCTTGTCGGGCGTCAGCGCGCGGTTCTTCCAGCCGTCGATGATCGAGGCAAGCTGGCGCGCGGGCCAGCGTTTGTCATCAATACCCGAGGCCGAGACCAGTTGCTTGAGCAGGCGCAGTTGATCGTCGGTGTCCAGAATGGTGAAGTTCGATTTGAGATGCACGGGCGGGCGCGCTGCCGTCACCAGATCTCCTTCGGAGGGTATGGCGATCAGTTCCGCATGCCGGCGCAGCAGTTTCACGCAGATCGCATGAAATGTGCCCAGCCAGGGCATGCCCTCGACCGCCTGGCCCAGCATGGAGCCCACACGCTCCTTCATCTCGCGCGCGGCCTTGTTGGTAAAGGTGACGGCAAGGATCTCATTGGGGCGCGCATTGCCGGTATTGAGCAGATGCACGATCCGCGCCGTCAAAGCGCGCGTCTTGCCCGTCCCGGCCCCGGCCAGCATCAGCACCGGGCCTTCCATCACCTCAACCGCCTGGCGCTGAGCGGGATTCAACCCGTCAAGATAGGGCGCTGGCCGCGCGGCCATGGCGCGGGCAGACAGTGAGGCCCCCTCGAAGGCGTCCATGTCATCAAAACTGCTCATGCGCGCGATCCTACTCTGGCCGGGCGGCAAGGAAAAGACAGAAGTTCGCCAATTGTTCCCGACCCGGCATCGCGGCACAAAGGCCGATACCAACCCTTGCCGCATGATGGGCGCATCGGTTAGGTTTTGGGCAAACCCGAGCAGACACATCTCAAAGGCATCTTGCAATGAACCCCGGCCTGCAAATGATTTTCCAGACCCGCTATTCCTATCTGGGTGCGTCGGGATGGCAATCAGAGCCAAGCAAGCAGAAAGAGCTGCTGCTTGATCCTGCGCGGCTGGCCAAGCGGTTTGCGCTGTTCGAAAAAATGAACCTTGCATCTCTGCGCGATCAGACGGATCGCGATTTCAAGTTGCTGCTGCTCACATCGGCCGAACTGCCCGAGGATCATCTGAGGCTGGTGACCGAGGCCTGCCATGACATGATCGGTGCAGACCGTACGATCATCCTGCAGCGCGGTCCGGCTGCTGCGGGGCGCATGTTGATGAAATACGTCCGCAACAACATGAACACCTCCGAGCATGCCGCGCAGATCGTTCTGGATGATGATGCGGTATCCGTTGATTTCGTGGCGCGGTGCCGCGCGGAGGCCGAATTCGCCATCACCCAGTTCACACCGGAACAGCCCTGCTGCTATTTGTCCTTTGCAACCGGGCTGACCGGCTTGTTCCACCAGGATGGCGGGGTCGATCTGATCCCGCGCGAGATGCCCTTTACCAATCTGGGACTGGCGCTTGTGGGACCAACGAGCATTCGCAAGAACCCGTTCATGTTGGCGCATAAGAAGGTGGCGCGCCGCCATGCGGTGCGAGTGTTTCATGAACAGCGGCCGTTTTTCATCCGTGCCATTCACGACACCAACGACAGCCGCGGTCATCGAGGAGACATCTTGCTTGAGGCCGAGGGGGTGCAGAACGCGATGGCTTGGTTCCCGCTTCTGAAAGATCTAGATCTGGTAAAGCTGCGCGACGGCGCGCAGGCTGCCGAGTAGCGGCACCCTCACCCTGAACGACGGCATTTTGAATGAATTTGGACGCGAAATACCCCGGTCTTGCGGATCTCAGACGGGCTGCGCGCATGCGCCTGCCGAAATTCGTCTGGGAATATCTGGACAGCGCAACCGGCGATGAGACCACGAAGGCGCGCAATCGCGCAGGGTTGGATCGCGTCGGGCTGATGCCGTCGATCCTGCACGGAGAGTTCACGCCCGACCTGTCGACGACATTTCTGGGTCAGACGCTGCCAGTGCCCTTTGGCATCGCACCCGTGGGCATGTCCGGCCTGATCTGGCCGGATGCCGAAGGCCATCTTGCCCGCGCCGGGAAACGGCACGGCTTGCCCTATACATTGTCCACCGTCGCCAGCCAGAGCCCCGAGGATGTGGCACCGCATCTGGGGCAACAGGCGTGGTTTCAGCTGTATCCGCCGCGCGACGAAGAGATCCGGCGCGATATGCTGGCGCGCGCGCGCGATGCGGGGTTTTCGACGCTGGTGCTGACCGTGGATGTTCCTGTGGCCTCGCGGCGCGAACGCCAGACCCGGTCGGGTCTGACCCAGCCCCCCCGGCTGACACCAAGGCTGCTGGCGCAGGTGGCCATGCGGCCGGCCTGGGCGATGGGCATGGCGCGGCGCGGCATGCCGCATATGCGGATGCTGGACAAGTATTCCAGCGCCGGGGGCCAGAACCTGCCGCCCACAGCCCATGTCGGCTACTTGCTGCGCACCTCACCGGACTGGGCCTATCTGCGCTGGCTGCGCGATCACTGGGAGGGGCCATTGATCGTCAAGGGCGTGCTGCGCGCCTCTGATTGCGCGCCGCTGAAAGAGGCCGGGGCGGATGCGATCTGGATCTCGAACCACGCCGGACGCCAGTTTGACGGGGCACCGGCAACGATTGATGTCCTGCCTGCGATCCGCGCTGCAACGGATCTGCCGATCATCTTCGACAGCGGGATCGAAGGGGGGCTCGATATCCTGCGTGCGCTGGCCTGTGGGGCGGATTTCGTGATGCTGGGGCGGGCCTGGCATATCGCGCTGGCGGCCCTTGGCGAGGCGGGGCCGGATCACCTGTTTGATGTTTTGTGCAAGGACATGGTTGCGAACATGGGCCAGTTGGGCGCGCGCAGTCTGGCCGAGCTGCCCGAACCGATCGCCCTTCCTGCGGCGTCTTCGCAGAGCTGAAGGGATCGCCAGAGCGGGGCCCGCCCTGGCGCAGCAGAGTCTACAGACCCTTGGCGCGATAGCTTGCAGCGACCTTTCCGATGGCAACAAGATAGGCGGCCGTGCGCAGGTCGCTCACATCGTCGCGTTCGTGCCAGACTTCGCTCATGGATTGATAGGCGATGCGCATCGTATCATCGAGCCCGGATCGCACCAGCTCAAGCTCATCCGCTCCGCGCAGGTATTTCTGCTTGAAGTCGGGCGATAGCGTCCAGCCGATGCCGCTGTCCGCGCTCAGCCGCTCGAGTTCATCAATCACCAACTGATGGCGCGATTCCTCCTGACGGCGCTGCATGCGGCCGAAACGGATATGGCTGAGGTTCTTGACCCATTCAAAGTAGGACACCGTCACACCGCCCGCATTCGCATACATGTCCGGGATGATCACGGTGCCCTTCTGGCGCAGGATGTCATCGGCACCTGCCGTGATCGGCCCATTGGCAGCCTCGATGATCAGGGGGGCCTTGATCCGGTCGGCGTTTTCAAGATTGATCACCCCCTCAAGAGCCGCAGGGATCAGGATATCACACTCCTCCTCCATGACGCTGGCACCCTTGGCGGTATGGGCGGCATCCGGGAACCCGGTGACCCCGCCATGCCCCACGATCCAGTTGCGCACCGCATTCACATCCAGCCCGTTTGGATTGAACAAGGCCCCGTCGCGTTCGATGATGCCGGTGATGATCGCCCCGTCTTCTTCCATCAGGAACCTGGCTGCGTGATAGCCCACATTTCCAAGGCCCTGCACGATGACCCGCTTGCCCTCAAGGGATCCGGTCAGGCCCGCTTTGGTCATGCCGTGCATGTCCCGAAAGAACTCGCGCAGGGCGTATTGCACACCGCGCCCCGTCGCCTCGATCCGGCCGGCGATACCGCCGGCATTCAGCGGCTTGCCCGTCACACAGGCGCGGGCATTGATGTCGGTGGTGTTCATGCGCGCATATTGATCCGCGATCCAGGCCATCTCCCTTTCGCTGGTGCCCATGTCGGGCGCGGGCACGTTCTGTGAGGGATGGATCAGGTCGCGCTTGATCAGCTCATAGGCGAAGCGGCGCGTGATCAGCTCAAGCTCATGTTCGTCATACTGGCGCGGGTCGATCCTGAGCCCGCCCTTGGAGCCGCCGAACGGTGCCTCGACCAGAGCACATTTATAGGTCATCAGCGCCGCCAGCGCCTCGACCTCGTCCTGATGCACGTTGGGCGCATAGCGAATGCCGCCCTTGACCGGTTCCATATGTTCGGAATGCACCGAACGATACCCCGTGAAGGTCTGCACCTGCCCGCGCAACCGCACGCCGAAGCGCACCGTATAGGTCGAATTGCACACGCGGATCTTTTCTTCCAGCCCGGGCGGGAGGTCCATCAGAGCCACCGCGCGGTTAAACATCAAATCCACGCTTTCACGGAAACTCGGTTCGGTCGGTGCGGTCATGTCCATGCAATCTGTCCCTGTTCGTTCCGCCCTGTTCGGGCCTGATGCCGATCTGAGTCGACCCCCTTCACTGCCTCGACACTATGTTGTTTTGGTAAAGACTTTGCCACTTTCTTGAGCACGTCCGGAATTTGCCGATCCCCGCCCAAAGGCGGCAGATCTTTGCACGCATTGTCCACAGGCCTGCAACAATGCGGCCAATCTGAACCATCTTTTGATAAGACTACATTCTAACCCCCTAAATTTGAACGCAAATTGGCCCATTTCCGCCATGTTCCGCCGCGATTACCCGTGGGCCGCAATGTATCCGGCAGCTCGAATTGTTCGGGCTTGCGAGAAAGGCGAGACGGGAATGACCAAGATTGACCGACACGTGACAGGAGCAACCGCTGATGCCCGTCCTATGAAGGGATTCA
>NZ_JBASXK010000063.1:0-5022 GCF_049276915.1 Aestuariivita sp.
GATTCACTCTGCGCAATGCGCCTACGCAAACGCCGCTAAAAGCCACAACAGACCTTCAGCCCTTGGCACAAATCTGCGATAGCTGACCTTCGCCGCGCGGGCCGCGAATTGGCAAGATGCGGACGAACCGGCCTTTTGCATGCGCAGCTATTGCTTACGCAGCATTTGTTCGCATGTGCGGAAGCCTGAACGCTGCTCCGCGGTACGTGTCACCAAAGCCGCCGTTCTTACGAGTAAATCTAGTCATGATCGCGCAGTATATACTCAAGCGCGATCTCTAAGGACCAATTTTGCGATGGTGACATAGGGCCATTTTGCATTGGCGAACTGTACAACCGCTCGCCAACAGGTCTTAGATGTCGATGCGCTCAGCGATGCTCAACGCATCTCTGCGCTTCTGTTGCGTTCTCCTGCCGCAATGACCGCACCCGCCAGAATGAGTGGCGCAGCGAGGAGGAAGCTTGCAGACAGGTTGAGGCGAAAAATGAACAAATCAGCGAGGATAGGCCAAAAAAGGGCAACGTATTCGAATGGCGCAAGCCGCGAGGCTTCGGCGTAGCGAAACGAAAGCGTCAGCGCGATGTGACCGAAGCCACCAAACAGACCGGCCCCGATCAGCATAGCGGTTGTTGGTACATCTGGAACGACCCAACCCCAGGGCAAGGTGCATAGTGCGCCGACCATGGAGGCAATGACAAAATACATCGCAATCGCCCCAGGGCTTTCGGTTTTGTTCAAGCTGCGCACCATGATGAGCGCCAAAGCAGAGAGCACTGCGGATACCAGCGCAAGCCCGATCCCCCAAACCCGTGTGCTGTCTGAAGAGCCGTTTCCGAGTTCGGGCCAGACCAAAACGATCACGCCGAAGAACCCAACTGTCACGCCTGCAGTACGCCAGACAGTGAGACGCTCTGACAAAAGGACTACTGCGCCGACAGCCATCAGCATGGGCGAAAGCTGCGCGATCAGAAGCGCTTCGGCAAGGGTGAGATAGGTCAGTGCAGCAAAGGAGGTGAACAGGGCAATCGCCCCGAAACTGGACCTCAGCAGGTGTTGGAAAGGTTTCTGGGTCGCCAGACCGTGGGGAAACTCCCCCCGAACCCAAAGGAACAAGGTCAGTGGAATAACCGCAAAGAAGGAGCGGAAGAAGACCACTTCGCCCAATGGCACATCTGGCCCTGCCGCTTTGACGCAGATGAACATGCCCGCCGACAAGAGCCCCGCCAGGATGCGTAGGCTGATTCCGAGGGATGGGCGGTCATGCGTGCTCATTCATGGCTGCCTTCTTTAGCCAAAGCGTCGCGCAGGGCGTCGCCCACGAGGTTGATGGTCAGCACGCATATCACCACAGCCAAACCCGGCCATATCATCTGTAACGGGGTCGAGCGCATATGCACCCGCGCGTCTAGCAACATCGCCCCCCATTCGGGGTTTGGCGGCTGGACGCCAAAGCCTAGAAACCCAAGTGCCGAGATGCCAAGGATCGCGCGGGCGAACATGCCGGTCCATACAACGGTAAGCGATGGGATCAGTGACGGCAGGTAATGCCAGCGGGCAATGGACCAAGCCGGCATGCCTGCCAACCGGGCTTGCACGACATATCCCCGGCTTTGAACGGAGAGTCCGATACCGCGCGCCACACGGGCATAACGCATCCAGCCCGTGACGCTGAGGGCAAAGATCAGGCTCCATGTGCCCGCGCCCATAAGGCCTGCGATGACGACCGCCGCCACCAGTTCAGGGAAGGCCAAAAAGGTATCAGTTGCGCGCATCAGCGACCAATCTGCGACTTTGCCGCCCAGTGCCGCTAGTAGGCCAATAGATGTCCCGATCAAAAGGCTCAGCAGCGAGATCAGGAAGGCCAGCCCCAAAGACCACCGCGCCCCATAAAGCAATCGCGACAGGATATCGCGGCCAAGCGCGTCTGTGCCCAATGGGAAGGTCGCGCTTGGGGCTGAGAGGCGGTTTGGAATGTCAATCGCAGTCGGATCATAAGGTGCCAGCAGCGGGCCAAGCACGGCGAGCGTCACCAGAATGCTGACAAGGATCGACACGCTACGCATTCTCGGCCCCGATCCGAGGGTCGATGACGCGGTAAATGATGTCGATCAACAGATTGACCCCCACAAAGACAAGTGCTGTCACAACGACGACGGCCTGCACATGCGGGAAGTCTCGCGCCACGATGGCTTGCACCAAAAAGGTGCCTAGGCCCGGGCGGCCAAAAATGACCTCCACCAGCACTGCGCCTTCGAGCAGGAATGCGAGTTCCAACCCAAAGAGGGTGACGACAGGGATGGCGGCATGCGGGGCGATGTGGTCTCTCGCAAGCGCCCGTTCTGTGACCCCGCGCCGTCGGATCGCGGGCAGGAACGGCTGGCC
Organism: Aestuariivita sp.; assembly: GCF_049276915.1. Classification (NCBI taxonomy): domain Bacteria; kingdom Pseudomonadati; phylum Pseudomonadota; class Alphaproteobacteria; order Rhodobacterales; family Paracoccaceae; genus Aestuariivita; species Aestuariivita sp. The sequence continues at coordinate 2,383 of NZ_JBASXK010000063.1, forward strand.
GCGCGCCTCCAGAATGCCGGAGCGAATGATCCGGGTCAGCGAGGCTGCGACACCCAGGCCGAGCGTGACTGCGGGCAGGATCGCATGGGCCGGTGTCCGCGCGCCCATGGCGGGAAGCCATCCGAGCTGGACGGCAAAGAGCAGGATCAACAAGAGCCCAAGCCAATAGGCTGGGATCGCGGCACCAAGGGATGCGACCGCAACAGCCGCGCGGTCCAGCAGCCCGCCAGGGCGTTGCGTGGCGAGGATGGCCAGCGGCAGTGAGATCGCTAGGCCAATTCCGAGCCCCGCCAAGGCCAGTGGGAAAGTGTAGGTTATGGCCGTCCAAAGGTCGGGCCAAACCGCGCGGCCCGTCACCGATGAATAGCCGAAATCAAGCGTGAGAAGCGGGCCCAGCCAGGCCCAGAAGGCCTGCCAGAAGCCTGCGTTCAACCCGACCTCTTCGCGGACCTGGTCGATCACGTCTTCGGTCAAAAGGGCATCAAAACGGGCCATGGCAATGGCCTGCGCGGGATCACCGGGCGCATGCCAAAGCAGTGCAAAGGTCAGGATCGCCGTGCCCGACAGCACGACGACCGCGCGCAATAACAACCTGCCAATGGCCTTGATCATGCCACGGCCTCAAGCGCGCCCAGCGAGATCGCAGCGTCCCGCAAGGCGCGGCAATAGGGCGACACCGGGTTCAGCGCGAAGGTTTCGGCGTCTGCGGTCTCTTCCACCCGTCCGTCTTTAAGCACCATGATCTGGTCTGCATGCGCGACGGCATACCCAATGTCGTGGGTAACGATCAGCGCGGCGAATCCTTCCTCGGTCTGCAAATCACTGATCAACCGAGCGGTGTGTTTTTGCGTGACCGCGTCGAGGGCGGAGAGCGGTTCGTCAAAGAGCACCAGTGGCGGAGCTGCAATGAGAGCACGAAGGATACCTGCCCTTTGTGCTTGTCCGATGGACACTTGGCCTGGGCGGCGATCCAACAGATCAAGCGGCAATTCCAGCCCGGCACAAAGCCGTTCTAACCGGCCCTCTGCCAGCGCAATCCCTTGCGCGACAATAGGCTCCATCACGGAGCGGCGCAGGCTGAGCACTGGATTGAACGCCGCGCGCGGCTCTTGCATGACCAATGCGGGGCGGGCTTCATGTACAGGTTTGCCGTTCCATGTGATTTCGCCTGATGCGGATTTCAGAAGGCCCAGGATCGCGGCAATCAAGGTGGATTTACCAGCCCCGCTTTCGCCAACCACTGCGAGGGTTTTGCTGGCTGGCAGCGACAGATGAATGTCGTCCAACGTGACGTGTGATCCGCGTTTCACCATGAGGGTGTTCACCTTCAACACGGCAATGCCATCCAATTGCGATGCGCAGAAAGTGATTTTGCGGCACTTGTTTGGGGTCGTTCCAATATGTCCTCTGTTGGTCCTTGTTCGACCAAATGTCCGGCCTCCATCACTATCAGCCTTTCGACGCGCCGCGCCGCAAGGCCAAGATCGTGGGTGATCAGGATCACCGCCGTGTCTTTGTCATCCAGAAAATCGCTCAGAAGGTCCATCGTCGCAGCGGCCACAATTGGATCAAGCGCGGATGTGGGTTCATCTAGCACGATCAGATCAGGGCTGCCGATCAGCGCCATGGCAATGACAAACCGCTGCTGCATCCCGCGGCTCCAGCCCCAGGGGCGTTTGCGTAGATCGCCACCTTCGATCTTTAGTGCATGGAATAGCGCCGCCTGATCCGCATTGCCCGGTTGCAGGCCCAAGGCGACTTCCGCCTCGCGCCAATGAAACGCCATGGACCGCAGCGGATCGAGCGCCTCCTCCGGGCTTTGCGGCACATGGGCGACGCTGCGGCCCTGCGCACGCAGATCGTCGATCACGGCGTGCCCAAGCGTCGATTTCCCAGACCCAGACGCACCAACGAGGCCGATGCGGCCTCGTGGTTTGATGTCCAGCGACGTGGGATGCAGGATGGTCCGACCCGAGCGCACAGCACTCAGGTCGGTTGCGTTCAGTGTCATTCCGTCAGCTTTGTCTCGTGTGTGATCCAATAGGTCTCTGTTGGATGCACCTGATAACCGGTCAATCCGGGCACGCCAACATTCGTCTGGCTTACGTGGAAAACGGGGATCATGGCAGCCTCAGCCGAGATGATCTGCTGCACCTCGTCATAGATCGCTTTGCGCTCAGCGTGATCAAAGGTCAGGCGGCCTTGGTCCAGCAATTCATCCAAGCGCGGATTTGCATAGCCCCCGGCGTTTGACCCGCCGTCAGATTTCAGCAAGGTTTCCAAGACGCCGCCGGGGTCACCTTGCGGAGTGGTCACCCAAGCTTGCAGGAACAGATCAGCCTCGCCCGCCGCAATCGCGTCGTTGCTGGCACCCCACTCGCCGACCGTGATGTTGGCCTTGACGCCAATGGCCGCGAGAAAGGCTTGGGTTAATTCTGCGGTCGGCGGCAATGCTGCACGGGAAGAATAGGTGACGATGTCAATCTCAAGCGGTGCCCCGTCCAGCATCCATGTCCCGCCGTCCTTCACGGCACCCGCTTGGGCAAGCAAGTCTTCGGCTTTGGCAGGATCATAGGGTGCAGCGATGTCAGCCGCCCAGCCTTTGCCGGTCGGATAGACAGTGCCAGCAGGGACACCACC
>NZ_JBASXK010000064.1:0-26072 GCF_049276915.1 Aestuariivita sp.
ATCCGGCACTGTCCTTTGCGGCGGCACGCGGGGATGTGGTGCCGTTGGTGATTGTCGAGCCCGAGTATTGGCACCTGCCGGATGTCTCGGGTCGTCAGTTTGCGTTTTTGCATGATTGCGTGATGGATTTGCGTGATCATCTTGAGGAAATTGGCCAACAGCTGATCTTGCGGGTCGGAGATGCGGTCGAGGTTCTTGAGAGGCTGCGCCAGCAGACCGGTGCGCGCCAGATGGTGAGCCATGAGGAAACCGGCAATGACTGGACCTTTGCGCGCGACCGGCGCGTGGCACAATGGGCGCGGGGGCAGGGGGTTCTTTGGGAGGAACTGCCGCAATCCGGGGTCGTGCGCCGTCTGAACAGCCGCGACGGCTGGGCGGTCCGGCGAAACGCGTTCATCCGACAGGCGCAGGTGGATGTGCCGGTGATGACACCCGCGGCTGCGCTTGCAAGCGACCCCTGGCCTGATCTGTTGCGGGACGATTGCCCGCACCGCCAGCCCGGTGGCCGGCGCGCGGCCCTGTCGCTGTTGGGCGGTTTCCTGACGCAGCGCGGTCAGACGTACCGTCGCGCCATGTCGTCGCCTTTGACGGCCGAGACCGCATGTTCCCGCCTTTCGCCACATCTGGCGCTGGGTACCGTTTCGGGGCGCGAGGTGGCGCAGGCCACGTCCGCCCGTCAGCGCGAGGTGACAGGCACGCGCGCGGGCTGGGGCGGATCGCTCAAAAGCTATCAGGCCCGCCTGGCCTGGCGGGATCACTTCATGCAGAAGCTGGAAGATGAACCGGCACTAGAGCGGCGCTGTCTGCACTCGGCCTATCAGGGCCTGCGCTCTGACGACCGGGTCCGCCGGGACGCTTGGGAACAAGGGGAAACCGGCGTGCCCTTCGTGGATGCCTGCATGCGGTATCTGGCGGCAATTGGTTGGCTGAATTTCCGCATGCGCTCGATGGTCATGTCCTTCGCCTCCTATCATCTGTGGCTTGACTGGCGTCAGACCGGCCTTCATCTGGCGCGCCAGTTCACGGATTACGAGCCCGGCATCCACTGGAGCCAGGTGCAGATGCAGTCGGGCACGACCGGCATGAACACGGTGCGAATCTACAACCCCGTCAAGCAGGGTCACGATCAGGATCCCACCGGTGCGTTCACCCGCAGATGGCTCCCTGAACTTGCAGCTGTGCCCGACGCGCTGCTGCAGGAGCCCTGGCGCTGGGCGCATGCGGCGACCTTGCGCTATCCCACGCCTGTTGTGGATGTCACCGAAGCGGCCCGCGCCGCCCGCGAGGCGATCTGGGCGGTCCGCAAGGGCGGTGCGTTTCACGATGAGGCTGCGCGGGTGATCAAACGGCACGCCTCGCGCAAGGACAGCGACGGCCATTTCGTCAATGATCGCGCAGCACGCCGCGCAAAACCCGCCGATCCGCGCCAGATGGGATTTGATTTCTGATGGCCCGGATGCAACGCAAGTCGGATTTGCCCATGAAAACCTGCGCCACATGCGGGCGGCCATTTACTTGGCGCAGGAAATGGGCGCGGGTCTGGGACGAGGTCAGATACTGCTCGGATCGCTGCCGGGGAGAGCGGGCGCGGTCAGCCCGGAAAACTGATCAAAATAGCTGATTCACTTGGTTGCCTATAGGAAACTTTCGTTCTAATGAGCGCGTCGCATGCAATCGTGCACAACCACATCTGGGGAGCGATGAGATGAGTGAACGTCAGTTGATCGAGGGGCTGCAGATTGCTCCCGAACTTGTGGATTTCATTGAAAAGCAAGCATTGCCGGGTACCGGAGTCGAAGGCTCCAGGTTCTGGGCCGGCTTTTCGCGCATGGTGCATGAGTTGGGGCCGCAAAACCGTGCCCTGCTGGAAAAACGCGAAGACCTGCAAGCCAGGATCGATGCATGGCACATCGCCAACCGCGACGCCCCCCATGATCATTTTGCCTATCGGGGCTTTCTGGAAGAGATCGGCTATCTGCTGCCGGAAGGGGGCGCGTTCGAGATCGAAACCGCGAATGTCGATCCTGAAATCGCCTCGGTTCCCGGACCGCAACTGGTCGTGCCGATCACCAATGCGCGCTATGCGCTGAACGCGGCCAATGCCCGCTGGGGCAGCCTCTATGACGGGTTCTATGGCACCGACGCCATGGGGTCGGCACCGCCAAAGGGTGGCTATGACAAGGGACGTGGCGCGCGGGTTGTCGCACGTGCGCGGGTGTTTCTGGACGAAGCCTTCCCCATCGCCGGTGCCAGCCACGCGGATGCGCAACGCTATTACGTGCATGACGGCGCGCTACTGATCGACGATCTGCCGCTCAGTGATCCTGCCAAATTCATCGGCTATACCGGCCATCCCAAGGCACCCGATGCCGTGTTGCTGCGCAACAATGGCCTGCATGTGGAACTGGTGTTTGATCGCACGCATCCCATCGGCAGCCGCGATCAGGCTGGTCTGGCCGATGTGGTCATGGAAAGCGCGGTCTCGGCGATCATGGATTGCGAGGATTCGGTGGCCTGTGTGGATGCCGAAGACAAAGTGCTGGCCTATTCCAACTGGTTGGGCCTGATGAAGGGCGATCTGTCTGAAACCTTCGAGAAAGGCGGCCAGACCCTGACCCGGAGGCTGAATCCAGACCGCGTCTATACCGCACCCGGCGGTGGCGAATTCAGCGTCAAGGGCCGTGCGCTGATGCTGGTGCGCAATGTCGGCCATCTGATGACCAACCCCGCGGTTCTGGACAAGAACGGCGATGAGGCCTTCGAGGGGCTGATGGACGCGTTGATCACGACGATGATCGCGATGCATGACCTGTCGCGCGAAAGCGGCAATTCGGTGCATGGTTCGGTCTATGTGGTCAAACCCAAGATGCATGGCCCCGAAGAGGTGGCGTTTACCGACCGCATCTTCTCGATGGTGGAAGAGATCCTTGGTCTGCCAGCTTACACCGTCAAGATCGGCATCATGGATGAAGAGCGCCGCACCTCGGTCAATCTCAAGGAATGTATCCGCGCCGCCAAGAACCGCGTCGCCTTCATCAACACGGGCTTTTTGGATCGCACCGGGGATGAGATCCACACGTCGATGGAAGCCGGCCCCTTCAGCCGCAAGGACTTTATCAAGCGCAAGGGCTGGATCGGCGTCTATGAGAACCTGAATGTGGATATCGGTCTGGAATGCGGTCTTCAGGGTCGTGCACAGATCGGCAAGGGCATGTGGGCCATGCCCGACATGATGGCCGCCATGCTTGAACAGAAGATCGAACACCCAAAGGCCGGGGCCAACTGCGCCTGGGTGCCCAGCCCGACAGCCGCGACGCTGCATGCGCTGCATTACCACAAGATCGACGTGTTTGCGGTGCAGAACAAACTCAAGGCCGGAGGTCGGCGCGGCCATGTGGACGGGATTCTCGAGGTCCCGCTGGCGACGTTCCGCAAATGGAGTGAATCCCAGATCATCCGCGAAGTGGAAAACAATGCGCAAGGCATATTGGGATATGTCGTGCGGTGGATCGATCAGGGTGTGGGCTGTTCCAAAGTGCCAGACATCAACAATGTCGGGCTGATGGAAGACCGGGCGACCTGCCGGATTTCGGCCCAGCACATCGCCAACTGGCTGCACCACGCCATTGTGGGCGAGGACCAGGTGATGGATGTGATGAAGAAGATGGCCGAAGTCGTGGATGGGCAGAACGCCGGCGACAACACCTACACCCGCATGGCACCCGGTTTTGACGGAATCGCGTTTCAAGCTGCGTGCGACCTTGTGTTCAAAGGCCGGATTCAGCCCTCGGGCTATACCGAGCCCGTGCTGCATGCGCGACGTCTGGAACTGAAAGCAAGCCTGAACCGATAAGCGCCCGGTTCTCTCGCGCCTGTGCGAGGATGAGCGAAGACCCCAAGATCATCGGGGCATGACAAAAGGACAGACGATGACGATTTCACTGAGAAAAGCCCGCACGATCATCCGCAAGGCTCTTGAAAAGGGCCGTGAGATGGAACTCAAGCCTCTGTCGGTGATCGTGCTGGACGCCGGTGGTCATGTGCAGGCTTTCGAGCGCGAAGACGGAGCCGCGCCCGGACGCTTTGCCGTGGCGCATGGCAAGGCCTATGGATCGGTCATGCTGGGCATGGCGGGAACCGCTCAAATGGCTCGGGCCGAACAGCAGGCATACTTCATGGGCGCGGTGAACGGGCTTTATGGCGGGCAGTTGGTTCCGGTTCCGGGCGGTGTGTTGCTGCGCGACAAGAAAGGCGCGGTGATCGGCGCGGTCGGTGTGACCGGCGATTCCTCGGACAATGACGCCATCGCCGCCATGGCCGGGATCGAAGCTGCCGGTCTTATCGGAGAGATCTAGGCCTTTTCCGGAACGATCCGCGCGGCGATCCACGCAGCGATTGCAAAGGCTGCAAAGCCACCGATCACATCGACCATATAGTGTCCGCCATGGCTGAGTATGGCGGGCACCATCAGCGCGTTCAGCGCGAGGGCTGGCCAGAACATCCACATCCCGCGCAGATACCACAGCACCACCAGCATCATCACCGTGTGATAGGACGGAAAGGCGATTGTTCCCATGATATCGCCGGGATGAATCAACGGCGTGCCATGTTCGGCAAGGCCGATTAGTTTCGCGCCCATCCGCGCGTCGTGAAACAGGCCAATGGATTTCGCGGTTTCGGCCGGAATCTCGACAAAGGCCGAGGGCCCGATGCTGGGAAACACCCACCAGAACGCCACGGTCATCACAAGGCTGAGCGTGCCGGCCAGAAGCGCCTGGTTCAGCCGTGCCGCCTGTGCGGTCATTGCCAGAATTCCAACCAGAACGAACAGTTGCGGCAAGGAACTCAGATAGACCGGAGCCAGAAGCGACCCGAAAGTCGGGTACTGGGCCATCCAAGCGACAAAGCTTCCCCAATCAAACCCCAGCCATGCATCCAGAACGGCAAGCTGGTCGTCGATCAACGGGGTTTCGATGGGAAAGCGCAGATAGATCAGGATCGCGATCACCCCTGAAAAGCCCAGGTAAATCGAGTTCGCGATGGCCCAATGGGACAGGCGCGGGGCCGCTTTTGGACCGCGCAGATAGAGCCCGACCAGCAAAAGACCAAAAGCGGGCAGGAAACTGAGACCAAAGGCATTCCAGGCCACGGCCTGATCCTTCAGCAGGGACAAAACGACGCTGGTTACACCAATCGCAACGATCATCAGGACCAGAAACTGTTCTGGCCGGTCAAGGGTTGCACGCGCCGAGTCCAGTCCGGAGGATTGGCCGGACGTCAGGGTTTGTGAAGATGCCAGGGTCATTAGGTCTGCCTCGGTTGATCTGCTCAGGGGCTTGATGCGGTGTGAATGTGAAGGTTTTCAGTACAAAATTCGGGCAATTTTCCGACATGTCCGGGGATGCATGGTGCACAGTGCAGCTTTGCACAGCGCATGCTGTTGCTGTTGCGTCGGTTGGGTTCTATTCTGCCGGGTCAGGGGACAAAGCAGGGGAACACAATGGCACGGCCTGTTGTCGGGATTATCGGCAATTCCTATTTGCTGAACGATCAGTATCCCACCCACGCGGGAGGGACGATGAACTCCTGCGCGATCTCGGATGTATCGGGCTGCATTCCCATGGTGATTCCCGCGGACCCGAAGTTTTTCTCGATTGCGGAACTGATGGAGGTCTGCGACGGCTTCCTGCTGACGGGCGGTCGCCCCAATGTGCATCCCGAAGAATATGGTGAGGCCGAGACCGAGGCGCATGGTGTCTTCGACCGTGCGCGCGATGCGATCACCTTGCCGCTGGTGCGCGCCTGTGTCGAGGCGGGCCAGCCGTTTCTGGGAATCTGCCGTGGGTTCCAGGAGGTCAACGTGGCCATGGGCGGCACGCTCTATCCCGAGATCCGCGATCTTCCGGGGCGGATGAACCATCGCATGCCCCCGGATGGCACGCTGGAAGAGAAATTCGCCCTGCGCCACAAGATTACCTTGACAGATGGTGGTGTGTTTCACCGTCTGTTCGGCGCGCGCGAGGTCATGACGAACACGCTGCACGGTCAGGGTATCAAGACCCCCGGTGCAAGGATCGTCATCGACGGGCATGCGCCTGACGGAACGCCTGAGGCGATCTATGTCGAGGGGGCACCCGGGTTTACCCTTTCGGTGCAATGGCATCCGGAATGGGATGCGGCCAATGACCCCGTATCGCGTCCGCTGTTCACCGCCTTTGGGGATGCCGTGCGCGCCTGGGCACAAGGCGTGCGCCCCGAGCCACTTCAGCGCACGGGCTGACCGGTCGATCTTCAGGCAACGAGCAAGGGCGCTTCGTGCTGGCGCAGGCAGAGCCGTGCAGTATCGCCAAAGGCGCTCAATCCGCTGCGCAGATCCGGAAACAGCTCGAACATCTCATGACGGCCATTGTCGGTCAGGGACGACAGAGCCATGTCGCCGGGATAGAAGCTCTCGGTGGGCATGCCATTGGCATAGATAACCTCATGCTGATCAAACAGCAGGTGGATATAGGTCACCTCACCGCCTTCCAGCAAACGCACGGCGGGATTTGACAGCAGATGTTTCGCCGCGACCAGAACTTCGGCTTCGCCAAATAGCATTTGCGCGCGATAGCCTTCCCAGAGCACACGGTGCTGCTGGGAGACAATAAGCGGCGCTGTCGCTCCGCTGATCAGAACCGGATCGATTTCCACCGGCGCGAGCGCACCTGTGGCCGGGACGGTGCGTTTGCCAATCCAGCGCACCGGCTGGGGACCACGGTCACGGGTGATGACCATGTCGCCAGCGCTCAGCGACTCGATGGTGCGCGGGCCTGCGATGGTCTGGATCATGGTACCGGGTGTGAAGCAGATGATCTGGTCGATGCCGCTGAACGTCAGCAGCGTCCCGTCGATCAACTCGACCGAGCCGGTGAGTTCGCCGGTCGGCCCTGTTGTAAAGCTGAGCGTCGTGCGATCTGCCACACCGCCCAGGTCAAGCACGTCGTTGTCACCACTGTCGTCGCCTCCAACAAGGGTGATACCCGTGGTTCCGGCTTCGGCCAGATCGACGATCCGGAACAGATCGTTTCCGGCACCGCCAGTGACCATATCGCCCTGGCCCACGTCGATCGTATCATTGCCGGCACCGCCGTCGATGACATCAGCACCGGTCTGTCCGGCAATCAGGTCGTCTCCGCCCTGACCAAAAATGCTGTCATTGCCGGCACCGCCAAACAGCGTGTCATTGGTGGCTGGGCTGACATCAAAATAGACATCCGTTACCCAGATCGCCTGGGTGCCGCTAACTGCGTTCGAATAGATGATCTCGATGTCCTTCACCGGACCGGCGATTTCCACCAGAACCGAGCCCTGCGCGTCGGCTTGGGACACGCCCCCATTGCCTGCGGTGATCGTATTGCCGGACACTGTCGCATTGCCCGTAGGGGTGATGGTTACCGTCACAGGATTCCCGTTTGCATCCGTGGCGTTGATCGTGATCACGTCGCGGTGGTTGCCTGTTGCCTGGTCGATATCGTTGATCCGGAACATGACATTCTGCACCTCGTCGCCGACGGTCGGATCAGCAGAGTCAAAGGAAATGTCGATCCTTCTTGTTTCTGCGTCGCCGTCACCTGCCACGTACAAGCTGGAAAGCTGGGAAAATGGATCATCCGGTTCGGAAAAGTTGATCTCGTTGGTTTCAATGGAAAACTCGGCATTGTTGTTGCCGGTATCAGACACCGTTACCGAGACATCCATCAGGCCAGTGTTCTGAGTGAAACTGCCTGTGATGATTGCTTCATCCGCGCCCTGGGCGTCCCAACTGAGGTTCTCGGTGACAAGATCGTCTTCGTTGACCCCGTAAATGACGTCTGCGCCGCCGCCCCCGATGATGCTGTCATTGCCGCTGCCACCTGACAGGCTGTCTCCACCACCGCCGCCATTGATGACGTCATTGCCCGCTCCGCCAAAGACCGTATCCGCTCCGGCACCCGAGTTGATGGTATCGTTGCCGCCATTGCCATAGATGATATCCGAATCGGCGTTGCCCGACGCCGTCGATCCATCGTCTACCGCGTCTCCGTCGGCATCGGTGAAGGCGCTGTTGATGACGTCACCCGCATCGGTGCCGTCAACCTGGTTGGTGCCAAGAAATGCTGGTGCTGAAACCACATCGGCCGCGTCGAGCCTGTCCACCTCGCCAAAGGTCGGCACGAAATACACGTTGCCATCGGTGGCCAGATAATAAATGCCCGGCTCGAGCGTGTTGTTGAAGTTTTGGCCGCCATCCCGTCCCGTGAATACCCACTGACCAGCGCCGATCTCCTGGGCGGAAACGAAATCCGTCCACGGATCGCTGATCACATCGTCCACGCCAAGTGCGTTGTCCGCACCCAGATTTACCAGGTAGCCGAAAGGCATATGCTCGTTCCTCGTACTCTCCCCGGCGCGCTCCGATCAGGAGCGGATAGCCAGAGTCACTCGCGGGCGTTCAATGCCCGTCGTTGGTACGAAGATGCCGGGGTGAAGCGGCGAATTTTCGGAAAGATTGTGTAAACTCCAAGACGGTCCGCCCGAAAGACGTCACAATTGCCTCAGCAGGGCAGGGCGTGGCTTTCGTGCGAAACCGAGCGGCAATGCGCGTCAGATCAACAGATCGAACGTCTTGGAGAATGGCAGCTCGCGCGCGCGAATTCCGGTCAGATCGAACAGCGCATTGCCAAGCGCCGGCATGGCAGGCGGCGTGCCCGGTTCGCCCGCGCCGCCCATGTGGCTGTTGGTTTCCAGCACGCGCACCTCGACCTCGGGGGCGGTATGCATTCGCATCATGGGATAATCCGGGAAGTTGAGCTGCTGAACTTCACCCCCACCGAAGGTGATTTCTTCAAAGCAGGCGGCGGACAGGCCATACATCATGCCACCGAACATCTGGGCTTGGACATTGCCGGGATCCAGCGCCAGGCCCATGTCGCAGGCGATCCAGGCTTTTGCGATCCGGATGACTCCGTTTTCATCCACGACTTCGATCACCTGTGCAACCGGTGTGCCAAAGCTGTAGGTAAAGCCCACGCCGCGTCCCACGCCATCCGGCGTCTTGCCGGTCCAGCCGGACATCTCGCGCACTGCTTCGAGACACCCGGCGCTGGGCGCATGTTCATCTCGCATCAGCGCAAGGCGGAATTCCAGCGGATCAGCCTGCGCTGCATGGGCCATTTCATCCAGGAAGGTGTCGTGGAAAAACCCGTTGTACGAGTTTCCGACAGAGCGCCATATACCCACCGGAACCTCAAGGTCAGCCAGATAGCCGCGCATCCGGTAGTTGGGGATCGCATAGGGTTGGTTGAAGAAACCGTCGACCAAGACGCTGTCGGGGCCAGCCATGGGCAGACCGGCCAGACGCTCGCCCAGTTGACGAATGGGGGATTGCGCCGCGACCTGGCCATCCAGCATGATGGCCTGTCCGTCGCGCACCGCTCCGCGCATACGCGCCAGCGCGCCGGGGCGGTAAAAGTCATGGGTCATGTCTTCTTCGCGGGTCCAGGTCAGTTGCACCGGCGTGCCTTGCATCGCAACCGCAAGTCGCGTGGCATATTGTGAAAAATCAAGCTCGGCGCGCCGTCCGAACCCGCCACCCAGATAGGTCGTGTGAAGCGTGACCTGTTCGCTTTCAAGACCGGCGATCCTTGCACAGGTAGATTGAACAAGAACCGGAGTCTGGTTGCCACACCAGATTTCCAGATGGTCGCCGGTGAAATGGGCCGTGGCGTTCATCGGCTCCATATTGGCATGGGCAAGGTAGGGGACCTTGTACTCGGCGCTCACCAAAGTGGCGTCGGCGGGGATATCACTCACATCGCCATCGTTGCGCAGCCGGGAATTTGCCCAACCGTCAAAGCTTTGCTCGATCTCGGCAAAGATGGCGTCGGTGTCGGCCGGGTAGGGGGCCGGCCCCCAGTCGATCTCCACCGCCTCGGCGGCCTTGGCAGCCAGCCATGTGTTGTTGGCAACCACTGCGATGCCGGTTCCCAGATCGACGATCCGCTCGACACCCGGCATCGTGCGGGCGGCGCTGTCGTCAAAGCTGCGCATTTCACCGCCCAGCTTGGGATTGATCCTGAGGGTGGCAAACTTCATGCCGGGCAGGCGCACATCCACGCCGAATTCGGCTGTACCCGTGACCTTGGCGACTATATCAATGCGTTTCGGACTATGACCCAGATAGCGCCAGGTGCCCGGATCGCGCAGAGTTGCCTCTATCGGCTCAAGCCCGGCGGCGGCTTCGGCCAGCGCGCTATAGCTCAGTTCGGTGCCGTCAGGCGCGATGACGTGCCCATTCCTTGTGCTCAGCAACGCGCGTGACAGGCCAAGTTGCCGTGCCGCGGCCTCTTTCAGTGTTTCGCGCGCCGAGGCTCCGGCTTCACGCATGCGGATGAACCCGTCGCGCATCGACGCAGAGCCACCTGTCATCTGCAAATTCAGCAGCTTGGCCGAGCGTCCAAGGCTTTCTGCAAGGCCATGCTGGAAATCGCTGAATGCATAGCTCTTGCCAAACAGCATGTACTCGCCAAAGGCCGAGTTGTAATAGGCCTGCGCAGGCGGGCCATGCAGAACCCGCACCGCGTCAAGCTCTACGTCCAGTTCCTCTGCGATCAGCGCAGCCCATGTCGTTTGCACGCCTTGCCCCATTTCCGCGCGCGGCGCGATCAGCGTGACACCGCTCTGATCGATGAAAACAAACGGGTTGAGAGCGGCTTCTCCCGCGTCCGCACTCAGCGGGTTCGCAGCAGGGCGCGAAATGGAATAGGCACCGAAAGCCACGCCGCCAACAATGGCGGTAGACCCGATCAGGAAACTACGGCGCAGGATTTTTCTGACAGAGGCCATGTCTCAGCTTCCCTGCATCAGGCGGGCGGCGGTTTTCACGGCGGCGCGAATGCGCGGATAGGTACCGCAGCGGCAGAGATTTCCCTGCATGGCGTCGTTTATGTCGCTGTCCGTTGGGTCCGGATTTTCGGCCAGCAGGGCGGCAGCCTGCATGATCTGCCCGGACTGGCAATACCCACATTGTGCGACCTGCTCCTCGACCCAGGCGCGCTGCACGGCTGCCATGGCTTGCGGCGTGCCCAGACCTTCGATGGTCGTCACTTCGCCCCAGACATCCCCCAGAGCGACCTGGCAGGCGCGCACTGCTTCACCATCGATATGCACCGTGCAGGCACCGCACGCAGCCACACCGCAACCGAACTTGGTGCCAGTCAGGCCAAGCTCATCGCGCAACACCCAAAGCAGGGGGACATCATCAGGCAGATCCACTTGCAGGTCTGCTCCATTCACTCGAACTGAGGTCGTCATGCTGCTCTCCTCTGAGGCTCCTGACATTATTGGCAATTATCGTCAGGGCGTCAATTGACATTCGTGACAAAAAGTGTCAGAACTTCAGGATGAGCAGACTGTCGGCCGACGACAAACAACAGGCGATCCTGGAAGCCGCATCGAAAAGTTTTGCGGCCTATGGGTTTCGCAAAACCTCGATGGATGACATTGCCAAAGGGGCGGGCATGTCGCGCCCGGCGGTCTATCTGCATTACCGCAACAAGGATGACATCTTTCGCAGCCTGGTACAGATGTTCTACGACAGCGCCAGCAGCGGCGTGGCCCAAGCCCTGGGGTCGTCCGGAGCGCCACATGTGGTGCTGCGGGATGCATTTCGCGCATATGGCGGCAGGATGTTGGAAGCCTTGCTTTCGTCCCCTCACGGACTTGAGCTGCTTGATGCCGGTGCGGCCACCGCATCCGACATCAAGGCCGCGGGCGAGGCACATCTGTCCCGGCTTTACGCGGATTGGCTCGAGCGCCAGGCAAGAGCCGGTCACATCCGCTTGCAGGGCAGTGCCGAAGATCTGGCCGCAACGATCTGCGCGGCTCTCAAGGGGGTCAAGGACGCAAGTGCGGACTACGCCACCTACGCCGCGCGGGTGGACATGCTGGCCGACTTGTTCGGCGCAGGCCTCAGCGCGCGCTAAAGATCCGTGCGCAGATGCCAAAGTTCCGGGAACAGTTCGACTTCAAGCATCCGCTTGAGATAGCTGACGCCTCCGGTGCCTCCCGTGCCGCGCTTGAAGCCGATCACACGCTCGACCGTCGTGACATGGTTGAAACGCCAGCGCCGGAAGTAATCTTCAAGATCGACCAGTTTCTCGGCCAGTTCATAAAGCTCCCAATAGGTTGACGGGCTTTCGTAGACCTTGATCCAGGCAGCGATCACTGCATCGTCGGGCTGATGCGGGCGCGTGATATCTCGCGACAACACCGCCTCGGGCAGCGGATGGGCCGTGTTCAGAGCCTGCAACGCCACATCATAAAGCGACGGCTTGGCCAGTTCTGCCTGCAACAGGGCAGTCAAGTCCGCACGATGCGCATGCGGGCGCAGCATCGCGGCGTTGCGATTACCCAGCATGAATTCGATTAGCCGGTATTGATGGGACTGAAAGCCCGAGGATTGTCCCAAGGCCTCGCGAAAGGTGGTGTAATCGCTGGGCGTCATCGTGCGCAGCACATCCCAGGCGTTGTTGAGCTGCTCGAATATCCGGCTCAGCCGCGCAAGCATCTTGAACGCGGGGCGCATGTTTGCGGTCTGCAGCTGCACGCGCGCGGCATCAAGCTCGTGGATCGCCAGTCGCATCCAAAGTTCCGAAGTCTGGTGCTGGACGATGAACAGCATCTCATCATGGGCATCCGAGATGGGGTTCTGCGCCGAAAGGATCGCATTCAGCCCCAGGTAATCCCCATAGGACATGCGCCCGTCAAAGGACATCTGAGCGCCTTCTCTTGCCGGATCATAGGGGTCAGTCATCGTGCGGTCTCCCTTGTGGGCGCTCCCGGGCGGTATCGGTGCAGGCTGATGGTCATGTGACGGCGGCGCGCACCTTGTATTCGGCGCGATCCCAGAGGTTGTTGTTCATCACATCCGCAATGATAGCGATGGCCGCATCCACGTCATCGCCATCTATATAGAGCGGCGTAAAGCCAAAACGCATGATGTCAGGCGCACGAAAATCGCCGATCACACCGCGCGCGATCAAAGCCTGCATCGCGGCATAGCCATCCGCAAAGCGGAACGAGACCTGGCTGCCACGCAGCTTTGCGTCGCGCGGCGAGGCCAGCTCCAGATCCGGGCAGGCGGCTTCGATCCCGGCAATGAACCGTTCGGTCAGATCTATGGATCTGGCGCGCACATCTTCGATGCTGGCCATGTCCCAGACATCCATCGCGCATTCCAGCGCTGTCATCTGCATAACCGGCGGCGTGCCCACCCGCATCCGCTCGACACCAGTGCCGGGGCGATACTCCAGATCAAAGGCAAACGGAGCCGCATGCCCAAGCCACCCCGACAAGGCCGGCACGGCCCGGCCGGCATGGCGCGGTGCGACATAGATGAACGCCGGAGCACCGGGGCCGCCATTGAGGTATTTATATGTGCACCCCACCGCGAAATCCGCTCCCGCCCCGGCAAGATCGACCGGCAGGGCACCGGCAGAATGCGCCAGATCCCAGACCGTGAGCGCGCCGACCGAATGGGCCTTGGCGGTCAGAGCAGCCATGTCATGCTTGCGTCCGGTGCGGTAATCCACTTCGGTCAGCATCACGACGGCGATATCCTCGGTGATCTGCGCCTCAACCTCGTCGGGGGCCACGATGCGCAGTTCATACTGCGCGCCCAATGTGCGCAGCAATCCTTCGGCCATGTAAAGATCGGTCGGAAAGTTGCCGTTGTCAGACAGAACCACCTTTCGGTCTGCCCGCAACTCCAGGGCCGATGCCAGCGCCTGGTACACCTTGATGGACAGCGTATCGCCCATGGCCACGTGACCGGGCTCGGCACCGATCAGCTTGCCGATCCGATCTCCCAGCCCCATGGGCTGCGCCATCCATCCGGCCTTGTTCCAGCCGGTGATCAGCAGTTTGCCCCACTCCTCGCGCAGCATGCTGTCAAGTCGCGCAGGGGTACTTCTGGGCAGCGGCCCCAGAGAGTTCCCGTCCAGATAGATCACCCCCTCGGGCAGATCAAACATGGCTTTAGTGGCGGCGAAATCGGTCATTGGGAGGCCTTCCGATTTATTTTAAGCTTGAAGTATATCGCCAGACCTAACTTCAAACACGCCCCCTGTCCAGTGCTGCGCGGGTCCTGCCTTCTTCTTGCTCGAAAATACGTCACACACCGGCTGGTCTCAGACCTGACCTCCGGCGATCTCGATGGTCTGGCCATTGATGCTTTCCGAACCCGGACGGCAAAGCCACAACACGGCCGCCGAGACTTCTTCGGGTTTGATCAGACGGCGATGGCGATTGGAATTGACCATGATCTTGAGCGCCTGTTCTTCGGTGATCCCGGCACGCTCGGCAATCGAGGTGATGTTGCGATCCACGATCGGTGTTTCGACATAGCCGGGACAGACCGCGTTGAACGTGTAGGGCGAGCCCAGATAATCCTCGCTCAGCGATCGGGTCAGGCCGATCATGCCGTGTTTGGAGGCCGAGTAACACGCCGCCCCCTGCAAGCCACGCAAGCCCGCCAGTGAGGCAATGGTAATCACGCGTCCCCAGTCTGTCTGGCGCATGGAACTCAGGCTTTCACGGATGGTCAGGAAGGCACCATCAAGGTTGGTGGCCATCATGTTGCGCCAGAATTCCATGGTGGTTTTGTGCACCGCCTTGCCCTCCGCGATGCCCGCGTTCGGAATGCAGATCTGAATCGGGCCGTTCCTGGTGACAGCGGCGGCGATCTTGGCGGTGACATCTGCCTCGTCGCGCACATCCATCGCCATGCCGGTCATACCCTTGGTTGCGACCTCATCCAGAACGTCCTGACGGCGTCCGGTAATGGTGACATGGGCACCCTCTGCCACCAGAGCCTGCGCGATGGACAGTCCGATGCCCGTGCCGCCACCTGTGATCAACGCATGTTTGCCGGATAAAGTCATGAAACGATCCCTCCCTCGGATGTGGTTCGGGCAAGGTGACCTGCGGGCTGCCCCGTGACAAGACGCGCCGTGCCGTCACTTTCGCGATTTGCTAAGTCTTGGTCCTGCGCCCCTCGCGGCCCGACATGGTGACACATCGTGAAATGGATTGATCTACCCCCGATATGGCTTGCAGGTTTCCTTGCTGTGGCATGGGGGCAATCGCGCTACTTTTCCCAAGGCCTGTCCTTTGGCGGGTCGTGGGCGGATTTTCTGGGCGGGCTTCTGGTCGGGGGCGGTGTGTTGCTCATGGCGCTGGCCTTTGCCGAGTTTCGCCGTCAGAAAACAACCGTCATCCCGCATCAGACTCCCACCAGTCTCATCCAGTCGGGCATCTTCAAGCGTACCCGCAACCCGATCTATCTGGGTGATGCCCTGATCCTGGCGGGGCTGATTCTCCGCTGGGACGCGGTGTTGGCGCTACCACTTGTGCCGATTTTCATCTGGGTGATCGAAAAACGCTTTATCATTCCCGAAGAAGACCGGATGCGGCGCGTGTTTCGTGCTGATTTTGCACGCTATGTCAGTAAAGTCAGACGCTGGGTGTAGACCCTTTACGACATTTTCCCATCAAGCTGCGGCACTCGCTTGCGCAATTTTATTACGCGAGGTAGTGGACTAGGTCTGCAACCGAGCCATTTTGCGCCAGAACACGGCTATGAGGGGGATGACAGGGTGAAAATCGGTACACCGAAAGAGACGGAGACGGGCGAGAACCGCGTTGCGATGACGCCCGACAGCGCGCTTCAGCTTCAAAAGCTGGGCCATGAATGTGTGATTGAAGCCGGAGCGGGTCAGGCTGCCGGATTTTCGGACGCCGCCTATAAAGAGGCAGGCGTTCAGGTCGTCAAAACCGCAGCGGCGCTCTTCAAGGCCGCCGATATCGTTGCCAAGGTGCGCCCGCCCTCGGATGCCGAAGTCAAACGCCTGCGCGAAGGCCAGACGTTGATCTCGTTCTTCTATCCGGCCGCGAATGAAAAGCTGATGCAGCAGGCCGCCGACAAGGGCGCGACTGTCATTGCGATGGACATGGTGCCGCGGATTTCGCGCGCCCAGAAGATGGATGCTCTGTCCTCCATGGCCAATATCGCAGGCTACCGCGCCGTGATCGAAGCCGGCAACAACTTTGGCCGTTTCTTCACAGGTCAGGTGACGGCCGCCGGCAAAGTGCCGCCCGCCAAGGTTCTGGTTGTGGGTGCAGGTGTTGCCGGTCTGGCCGCCATCGGGACAGCCACATCGCTGGGTGCCATCACCTATGCATTCGATGTGCGTCCCGAAGTGGCAGAACAGGTTGAATCGATGGGTGCCGAGTTCGTCTTCCTTGATTTTGAGGAAGAACAGCAGGACGGTGCCGCGACGGGTGGCTATGCTTCGGTGTCCTCACCGGAATTTGCGGCGGCACAGCTGGCAAAATTCCGCGAACTTGCACCCGATATGGACATCGTCATCACCACGGCGCTGATCCCCAACCGCGAGGCCCCAGAGCTCTGGACCAAGGATATGGTCGAAAGCATGAAGCCCGGTTCGGTCATCATCGACCTTGCTGCGGAACGTGGCGGTAACTGCAAGCTGACCGTCATGGACGAAAAGATCGTCACGGACAACGGCGTGACGATCATCGGCTACACGGATTTCCCAAGCCGCATGGCCGCGCAGAGCTCGACGCTCTATGCCACCAACATTCGTCACATGATGACGGACCTCACACCCGACAAGGACGGTGTGGTCAATCACAACATGGAAGACGATGTGATCCGCGGGGCCACGATCACCCATGCCAATGAGGTCACTTTCCCGCCACCACCCCCCAAAGTGCAGGCGATTGCCGCCAAGCCGAAGGAAAAGGTGAAGGAAAAGACACCTGAAGAGATCCGCGCCGCGGAAGTGGCCGCCTTCAAGGAGCAGACGCGCAATCAGATCATCCTGCTGGGTGTCGGTGCATTGCTGGTGCTGTCGGTGGGGCTTGTTGCTCCGGCCAGCTTCATGCAGCATTTCATCGTGTTCATCCTGTCGGTCTTCATCGGCTTCCAGGTGATCTGGAACGTGGCGCACAGCCTGCATACTCCGCTCATGGCGGTGACGAACGCGATCTCGTCGATCATCATTCTTGGGGCGCTGATCCAGATCGGGTCCAGTTCAGCTCTTATCACGATCCTCGCGGCTGCGGGTATCTTCATGGCGTCGGTGAATATCTTCGGCGGCTTCCTCGTGACACGGCGTATGCTCGCCATGTTCCAGAAATCTTAAGGGAGCGGGGACAATGGAATTTGGTTTCACTATTGCGGCTTATGCAGTCGCGGCGGTTCTCTTCATCCTCTCGCTTGGTGGATTGTCGGGGCAGGAAAGCGCGAAACGCGCTGTATGGTATGGCATCGTCGGTATGGCGATTGCGGTCGTTGCCACCATGATGGGGCCCGGTCAGGGTCTTTGGGGCGCATCCATCATCCTCATCGCGCTGGGCGCGGGCGTTGGGTATCAACTGGCCACCAAGGTCCAGATGACGCAAATGCCCGAACTGGTTGCGATCATGCACTCGCTTGTCGGTCTGGCGGCCGTGTTCGTGGGCTTCAACGCCGATATCATGATCAACGACATCGCTGATATCTATGAGGGCGCAGCCCAGGTCATGGGCGCTGTTGGCCCTGACGGCTATACCGCCATCGGCCTGCCGAAAGAGCTTTATGACGGGCTGTCGTCTTTCGGCCAGTTGATCGCCAAGAAATCGAATGTCGAGATCAACATCCTCAAGGTCGAACTGGTGCTGGGCATCTGGATCGGTGCGGTCACCTTCACCGGGTCGGTCGTCGCCTATGGCAAGCTGGCGGGCAAGGTTGATACATCGGCCAATCAACTGCCCGGCGGTCATGTCCTGAACGCGGCTGCTGCTGCTGCGTCGGTTCTGCTGGCAGCGATGTATCTGAGCGATGCGGGCAGCTGGACGCTGGTGCTGCTGACACTTCTGGCGCTGTTCATCGGCTATCACCTGATCATGGGCATTGGCGGCGCGGACATGCCTGTCGTCGTGTCGATGCTGAACAGCTATTCCGGCTGGGCGGCCGCAGCGATCGGCTTCAGCCTTGGCAACGACTTGCTGATCGTCGTGGGTGCGCTTGTCGGCTCGTCCGGTGCGATCCTGTCCTACATCATGTGCAAGGCGATGAATCGATCCTTTGTCAGCGTGATCCTGGGCGGCTTTGGTGGCGCGTCGGGGGAACAGATGGCTGTCGAAGGCGAACAGATTGCGATTGATGCCGATGGTGTCGCCACGGCACTGAACGAGGCGGACAGCGTGATCATCATCCCGGGCTATGGCATGGCGGTGGCGCAGGCGCAGCAATCGGTGTCCGAGCTGGTGCGCAAACTGCGCGCCAAAGGCAAGAACGTCCGATTTGCGATCCACCCTGTTGCCGGTCGTTTGCCGGGGCACATGAACGTGCTGCTGGCCGAGGCGAAGGTTCCCTATGACATCGTCCTCGAGATGGACGAGATCAATGACGACTTCCCGGATACGGATGTCGCCATCGTCATCGGATCGAACGACATCGTGAACCCGGCTGCACAAGAAGACCCCAACAGCCCCATTGCCGGTATGCCGGTTCTGGAATGCTGGAAGGCCAAGCAGGTCTTTGTGTCCAAGCGCGGTCAGGGCACGGGGTATTCGGGTATCGAAAACCCACTGTTCTACAAAGAGAACACGCGCATGTTCTATGGGGATGCCAAGGCATCTCTGGATGCGCTGTTGCCCAAGATCGACTGATCCTGCAGCATGGTTACCAGAAGCGGCCCCGGAGGTTACCCCTCCGGGGCCGTTTGCTTTGGTGGCTCCCAGAGTTCAATCGGATTGCCTTCCGGGTCATGGATGCGGGCAAATCGCCCGGCTGCACCATCCCATTCGGCGCGCGTTTCAACCGCGATATCCGCGGCCTTCAGTTGGGCGATCATTGCATCCAGATCGCTGACACGGAAATTGATCATCCATTGGCGATCAGCTGTGAAGTAATCGCTGTTGGCGGGGAAGGGGGCAAAGACCGTGTAGCCGGCTTTCTGTTGCCACGGCAGGCCATTTTCGCCGACCACGCCAAGATGGGTTGCGTACCATCTTGTCAAAGCTTCGGGGTCATTGGCGCGAAAAAACACTCCGCCGATACCTGTGACCGTCTCCATCCCATCCTCCTGTTGCGGCACCATGATCATACATGTGACCGGGTATCGGGTAAAATCTTGGTGACGGAGGCCCAATGCTCGAGGGGGGTGCGGCGCAGCCTCTTTGCTCACAGTTGAAAACAGAAGCTAGGCACTGTATATCAGAGTAAATTAGTCAGATAAAAGGTGCCCCAAATGCATGTCTGCAATACTGCGCTGCGCGATAGCACCCCATTGGTTGCTCACAAGCCGCCCCCGCCTCAGGTGCTGAGCGATCTGCGCCGTTCTGCGCGGCGTGCCTGGCTTTACGGGGCAGGAGACTCGGACCCCGTGACCAAGGTGGTCGCGCGCCTGCCCGGGGCTCTTGGGCGCAGACTGGTGTTCTTTGAGCCGAACTCATCCGAGATGTCCTTTGACGAGGCATGGCTGCTCAATCTCTTTGATGCAGTTCGAAATGCAGATCATGACCGTTACTGTTTTGCCATGCTCAGCCGGATGTCCAAGACCCAGGCCGCGGAACTGCACTTCCATATCTGTAAGGCTATCGGTACACTGCGAATCTGACACTTACAGATGTCATATCCAGACGCCAGCCGACGCCAGCCCTGACAGGACAACAAAGGAGAATCCAAATGACACAGACTGCTGTGGATCTTAGCCCGTCCGCCCGTGAGGCTATCGCCGAGGCGCTGAATCAATGTGTGGCCGAGACGGCCGTGACAACAATGCTGGCACAGAATTTTCACTGGAATGTAACCGGTATGGCCTTTGCCCCGCTGCATGCGTTGTTCCAGACGGTCTACGAAGACCACTTTGCCGCGCAGGATGATCTGGCCGAACGGATCAAGGCGCTGGATGCGCATGCCGAAGGGATGCTTTCGGGGATGCTCAAACGCTCGAAAATCGCGGAACATGATGGTCATGCCGACGACAGAACCATGGTTGCGGCTTTGCGCGACGCGCAGATAACCCTTGCAGCAACGATGGCGGCAGCGGGAGAGCTTGCGGCCGAGCATGGCGACACACTGACCGAAGATCTATGCATTTCACGCGGCCAGGTTCATGAAAAATTCGCATGGATGCTGCGCGCTCAACTGAGCTGAGACCCGCCTGAAGCGGTTCAGTCAAACGGGTATTCCACGCCTTTGCGTGCGCATTTCTTCGCATAGGCGGCCCGCCATCCCTTGAACTTGCCCATGTTGTCTTGCTGGTGTTCCAGCATCTGGACAAAGGCTTGGCGATGGCTGTCCTTCTTCAGGGTCTTGAAGAGGGACTTTTGCGCCTTGCTCATTGCACATCCGATGCAGTGACCGGCACGCTTGTACTTGCAGACATCGATGCAGGGGGAGGGAGTCTTTGTCATGTCTATTTGGTCAGGATCAGTTTGCCGGATTTCGTAATCCGAAGGATGTAAACCATGCCGTTCAGTGTCAGACCGGCACGCCCGTCCGGTCCCACAAGCGACAGCACGTCGTGAACGGGAACCTCGGGCAGACGGGATGATTGTGTGGACGCATCGGACATGCGCGTAACTTGACTAAAACAGTCGGATAAGGCAAGGGCGCGTGACCGGGCTGCGTCAAATTTGTCAGGATCTGAGCCGACTTAGGTCGTCTCGGGCCTGGCTGACGGATGCGACCAGCCAAGTGGCAGCATACAAATGTGTACATGTAAATTGCGGATATATTTAGGTTTTTTTCTTTACAGCGTGTTCTTGCTCGGTACATAGCTGATCCAAGGAGAACCGCCGATGACGCCGATCGAAGACCATCCCTTGCGATACAAGCTGTCCAATGAGCTGCATGCGCGTCCGTTCCCGACGATGTCGACGCCATGTACGGTTGTCTATATCGCGATCAAACAGCCCAACGAGGCAGTCAGCCGTGACCGCTCGCTTGATGTGGCACATCTGACGGCTTTGCTGGATCGCCACGGCGCGGCCCATCCTCAGCCCGGTGCGACGCATTATTCCGGGCAGATCGGGCGCTATCGCCTCAAGTGGGAACAACATACCGAGTTCGTGACCTATACCGCCTTTTCCGACGGCCTGAGCGAGAGGGCGTTTGATCCGGCTGATTTTGAAGTCTTCCCCGAGGACTGGCTGGCCCAGGCCCCAGGTCAGCGCATCACATCGGTCAATTTGCGCCTCGAAGAACGCCCCGATGATGAGACGATCATCGAGAATTTGTCCGAATGGTTCGTTCCGGAAAGCCTGGCTGTCAGCTCGGTTCTGGAGGGCTCGGCCGTTGTCGCAGGTGATTTCCGTATCGATACGGCCGGCCATATGCGATTTGCGATCTTTGCCAATGCTGACACAGGAAGTCGCCGCCTGGGGCGGATCGTGCAAAGGCTGTGTGAGATCGAGACATATAAATCCATGTCGATGCTGGGCTTTTCGCGGGTGCGCGATCTCTCCCCGCGAATCGGAGAGATGGACACCCATCTGACCCAGTTGATGGGCGACATGACCAGTGGTCAGAAACCTGCAGAAGAAACCCTGCCGCAGCTTTTGTCGATTTCCGCCGAGCTTGAGACGATATCGGCGAAATCCTCGTTCCGGTTCGGGGCGACGGGGGCCTATGAGGCGATTGTCACTCAGCGAATCGATGCGCTGCGCGAGGCGCGGTTTGACGGTCGCCAGACATTCGCGGAATTCATGATGCGCCGCTACGAGCCTGCGATGCGGACGGTCAAATCCACCGAAGCGCGTTTGGCCGCCCTGGCGGATCGCGCGATCCGGGCAGGCGATCTTTTGCGCACACGCGTCGATGTCGAGCGCAGTGCGCAAAACCAGAAGCTTCTGGAAAGCATGGATCGGCGTGCCGACATGCAATTGCGCCTGCAGCGCACGGTCGAGGGATTGTCTGTCGTCGCCATCAGCTACTATGCCGTGTCACTGGTGGGCTACATGCTCTATCCCGCAAGCGAGCTTACGGGCCTGTCCACCGGCGCATTGCGCGCGCTGGCCGCTTTGCCTGTGGTTCTGATCGTGTGGTGGCTGATCCGGCGTATTCGCAGCGCGATCGAGTAAGCCCTCGTCACCGCCCACGAATACGCGGATCGAGCGCGTCGCGCAGGCCATCGCCCAGATAGTTCACGCTCAACACGGTCAGTGAGATCAGCAGCCCCGGCCAGACAACCCGTTCGGGATAAAGCACCATACGGTCCACGCTGTCGTTCAACAGACGTCCCCAGGTCGGGAAATCCGGCGGAAAGCCAAAGCCAAGGAACGAGAGTGAGCTTTCAACGATGATCGCTGTGGCAATGCCCAGCGTGGCCGAGACCATGATCGGTGACAGAACGTTGGGCAGCAGATGGCGCACCATCAGCTGAAACGAATTGGTGCCGACGGACCGTGCCGCCAGAACGAACTCCCGCTCTTTCAGTGCCAGCACGTCACCGCGTACGATCCGAGCGGTTTGCATCCAGGAGGTGATACCGATCAGGCAGACGATCAGGATGAAAATCCCGCCTTCGGTGCCGAAGGCATTGGACAGCGGTTCGCGGAACAAAAGCGACGCAACAAGGATCAAAGGCAACAGGGGCAGGGCAAGGAACAGATCGGTCAGGCGCATCAGCGGTCCGTCGAGCCGCTTGAAGAAGCCTGCAACCACGCCGATCAGCGTGCCCAGAAGAATTGACAGAACCATGGCTGTCAGACCCACCGCGATGGATACGCGCCCCCCAGACAGCAGTCGGGCCAACGTATCGCGCCCCAGATTGTCCGTGCCCAGCGGATGCGCCCAGTTCACCTTGGCGCCGCTGTCCCAGATCGCCGTATAGATCGGCCGAGTATCACGCAGGTTGATAAAGTCCCGTCCCTGCGGAAGGAACTGCGGATCTGCGTGCCAGATCAGCGGGCCCACGGTAACGGCCAGCACGATGAAGATGAACAGATAGGCCCCTGCCATTGCACCCTTGTGCACTTTGAGCTGTTGCCAGACCTCGGCCCATTGGCTGCGCGGAGGACGTGTCGGGATGGCTTCGACCACGCCTTTTTCGGCAGCGGTCATATCTGTTGCAGGCTCAGTCATAACGGATCCTCGGATCAAGCAGGCCGTAGAGCACATCTGCGATCAGGTTAAAAAGCACGATCAGAACGGCGAAGATGAACGTGAGGGTTTGCACCATGGGCAGGTCGTTCGCCTGAATGGCGGTGATCAGCAATTGGCCGATTCCGTTCACCTTGAAGACCTGCTCGGTGATGATGGCACCGCCAAAGATGCTTGGGATACCAAGCGCGATCACGGTCACAACCGGGATCATCGAATTGCGCAGGACATGGACCATGACCACCGATCTTTCCCGCAGCCCCTTTGCGCGGGCTGTGCGCACGTAATCCTGATTGAGGTTGTCCAGCATCGAGGCGCGCATGAAACGGCTGATTTGCGATGTGATCTGAAGCGCCAGAACCATCACCGGCATGATCATCTGCTGAAGCTGGCGCACAAAGCTGTCCCAATCCGTCACCCTGAGCGTGGTGTCATAGATCGACGGGAACCAGCCCAGCTGGACCGAGAAGATCACGATCACCAGAACACCCGAAAAGAAGGGCGGCACGGAAAAGCCCACCATCGTGACGAATGTCCCGGCATTGTCGAACCAGGAATACTGACGATAGGCCGAATAGATGCCCACGGGCAGCGCGATCAGGATGCCTACAATATAGGCCGTTCCAACCACCCAGAGCGTCTGGGGCATGCGCTGAACCACGATATCCATGACCGGAGAGCGGGTCTGCCAGCTGATGACGCGCAGGTCATTTGCGCTGAACGTGGTGCCAAAATAGTAATCGATCAGTACCTGCGGCTCGATCCAGAAGAACTGTACCAGCCATTTCCAGTAGCGGATCGGCCAGGGCTGACCCAGACCCAGCGCCTCGCGCATCTTTTCCTTGACCTCCGGCGGCACCGTCAGGGGCACTTGTGCCATCGGATCGCCCGGGGCCAGTTCAAGAAGAAGGAAGATCACCAGACTGATGAACAAAAGGGTCGGCACAGCAAGAACCAGTCGCCTGATGGTAAAGGTCAACATGCAGGGGGACGCCTTTGCAGATTAGTCTGTGATTTCAGGAAGAAGTCAGAGGCAGCGCGATCCCGAAACCCCGGGATCGCGCCTTTGGCTCTGAGAATCAGGAGCCTTGGAGACGGTGCCAGTCGGCCACGTTCCACAGTTCACTATCCCACACGTTCAGGATGACACCGCCCAGCGAGTTGGCATGTGCCGACAGGCGGCCACGGTGTACCAGCGGGATCATCGCGCCGTTTTCGACAGCCATGTCGTTCAGCTGACGGGCGATCGCTGCACGCTCTGCGGCATCTGCCGTTGTGGTCAGCTGTGCATGAAGCGCGTCATACTCGGCCATGCAGAAGCGCGAGATGTTCTCACCCTGCCACTGTGATGCCGGGCTTGGAGCCTTGTCGCACAGCATGTTGCCCAGATAGGACTGAGGGTCCGTGCCGTTGAACGTGTTGGCGTACATTTGCACATCTGCATAGAACTTCTGGAAAGTGTCGGGCGAGCCGGGATCACCACCAAAGAACACGGATGCGTTGACGTTGCGCAGTTCGGCGTCGATGCCGATTTCGCTCCACCACTGTTTGATCAGCGCCTGGAAGTCCTGACGCACAGCGTTGGTCGATGTCTGATACAGGATCTTCATCGGCACGCCGTTTGCTTCGCGCACACCGTCGCCATCGCTGTCGACATAGCCGGCACCTTCAAGCATGGCTTTTGCGCCTTCGATGTCCTGTGTGTCGCAGGTGAAGGTGTCCGAGTTCACCGCAGCAGGCGCGGGCACCCAGTTGCAGGTGACCTTACCGGCCTGACCATAACCGATTTCAACCAGCAGCGGGCGGTCGATGGCCATGGACATGGCTTTATAGACTGCAGGATCGCCCAGGAACGGATGCGGACGGATCACCGACCGCTCATCCGGGCCAAGGGCCGGATCGGGGTTGGTGTTGTTGAGCATGATGCGCTCGACCAGCGGGCCAAAGCCTGCCACAGGCGTGCCTTTGCCGCCCGATTCCATTTGCGCGATCACATCAGGTGCCAGCTGCAGGTTCCAGGCATAGTCGAATTCGCCCGTTTCCATCACGGCACGACCGGCAGCCGTTGCATCGCCACCACCTTTGAAGGTCATGGTTGCGAAGGCGGGCTTGGCCGGATCACGATAGTTGGGGTTGGCCGAAAGGGTGATCACGTCGTTGGGTTTGAATTCATCGACAACGAAGGGGCCGGTGCCGATCGGGTTGAAGTTCTGCTCGGTGCACTCGGGAGCGCGTGCGCCCATGCAGTCGGCAAACTGTGCGGCCTGAAGGATGGGGCTCTCACCGCCGACAAAGGGGCCATAGGGAAACGGCGTTGGCTGGTCGAAGTTTACCACGACGGTCAGTTCGTCGGGTGTTTCAACGCTGCCGACTCCATCGAATTTGGTCAGCTGCGCACAGCCACCTTCCGGATCGGTGCAATAGTCATAAGTGAATTTCACATCCGCCGAGGTAAAGGGCGTTCCATCCGACCAGAGAATGCCGGGCGTGATTTTCCAGGTGATGGTTTTCAGGTCTGCGCTGACGCCGCCATTGGCGACCGTGGGCACTTCGTCGACCAGCCAGGGAACCAGTTCACCGGATTGGTTGTAGCGCGCCAGCGGCTCGATGACGATTGAGGCCGCTTCAACGTCCTTGGTTCCGCCGGAGAGGAACGGGTTCATGATTGAGGGGGCTTGCCAATAAATGATGCTCACATTGCCGTCCGACCCGCGTTCAGCAAAGGCGGCCGGGGCAAGAGCAGTCGTTGCAATCGCACCCATCAAAAGGGTTTTAAGGTTCATTGTGTACTCCTTATTGGACACTAACAGGCTGCTGAAAAACTCATTCGGTGCCTGTATTGATGGTAATTTTCGCGCCATTGAGGACCATTTTG
>NZ_JBASXK010000065.1:0-26764 GCF_049276915.1 Aestuariivita sp.
TTTGCGGCACTGCCGCATCTTGCGCTGATCAGTCCCGCCGCACAGTCGCGCGAGACCTCTGGCCTGCGCGCCTATGCGGGTGGGGCTGAGCGGATCATCTATACATCGGGTTCTTCCGGCACGCCCAAGGGCGTTGTGCTGGGTGATCGCCAGATCGGGGCCTCGCTCCAGGCCCTCAGCGACGTGATTGCTGCGGATGCGTCAGATACGCATCTGTCCATTCTGCCGCTTGCACAGCTTTTGGAGCAGATCTGCGGCGTCTTCCTGCCAATCATGGCCGGTGCCAGAACGGTTTTCCGCTTTGAGGCAACCAGGGCGCTGTTCGGAGCCCCGATCCAGCCGCTGGTCGATGCCTTTGACACGCTCGCCCCCACCACAAGCCTTTTGGCTCCGGCCATTCTGGGGCGGTGGGTTGATGCTTTGAAAGCCGGCAATCGGCGCGCCAATGACAGCTTGCGGTTCGTGGCTGTTGGCGGGGCATCATGTCCGCCGTCCTTGATCAACGCCGCTCATGATGTCGGTATTCCTGTCCATGAGGGATACGGGCTTTCGGAATGCTGCGCGGTGGTTGCGATGAACCGACCGGGCGATAACAAGCCCGGAACAGTCGGCGCGGTGCTGGACGGGCTTACCGTCACCCTGGAGAATGGCGAGGTCGTCGTGTCCGGCCCGACCGTGATGAGCGGATATCTGAATGCAGAGGCGGCACCGCATGTTTGGCGCACGGGTGATCTTGGGCATTTTGACGGGGATCGGCTGGTCATCGATGGCCGCAAAGACGCCCTCCTGGTCACCGGAGCAGGGCGCAACATCTCACCTGAGTGGGTCGAGCAGCGCGTGAATGTGGATCCGCGCATCGTCAGTTCCGCCTTGGGTCTGCGAGACTCGGATGGCGCGCTGGTGTTGATCGTGGTGTCGCTGGCACCGGTTTCACCATGCGAAATAGGCGCCTATCTGGCGGATTTGCCGCTCTATGCGCATCCAGCGGCTTTGATCGTGACAGACCCTTCCGAGGCCGGCCTGCTGTTTGCGGTCGGAACCCCCAACCGATCTGTCGCAGCATCCCTGATCAACACGCGTCCTGCGCGGCCGTTCAACCTCACACAGGAAAGCATGGCATCATGAACGACAAGAAAACGGTTCTGATCACCGGTGCAGGCACCGGAATTGGCAGGGCACTGTCCATTCAGGCCGCCCTCAAAGGGTTCGAGCTGATCCCGGTTGGACGCACCATGAAGACGCTGGATGAGACAAGGCTCATGTGTGCCTCAGGCAACATTCGCTGTGTCGCGGCCGATGTAACCAGCCCTGAGGGGCGGGCCTTGATCGTCGATGCCGTCAATGGTGCGCTGGATATACTCATCAACAACGCGGGTGTGCTGGCTGTCGGTCATCTTGCAGATATGGCCGACGGAGACCTTGAGAGGATGGCACAGACAAACCTGATCGCGCCGATGGCTCTGACACGGGATCTGTTGCCGGCCTTGCGCGTATCAAAGGGCCGTATCGTGAACATAGGTTCGGTATTTGGCGATATCGCCTATCCGTTCTTTGCGGGTTACTCGGCCACCAAATTCGGACTGCGGGGCTTTTCTGATGCCATGCGGCGCGAGTTGTCCGGTAGCGGCATCGGTGTGACCTATATCGCTCCGCGCGCAACACGCACGGCTGCAGAAGGCGCATTCAGCGCATTGATGGAGCCATTGGATATGACCCTCGACACCGCCGAAGCGGTCGCGTCCCAAGCGTGGGACGCGATCCTGAAAGGCAAGCGCGAGAGCTTTCCCAAAGGCAAGGAACGCTTTTTCGTCAAGGTTCAGCGCCTCTTTCCATCCCTGGTCGACAAATCCGTCGGTGCTCAGGCGCGCGATCCCAAAACACTGGCGGCGCTCAAGCCGTCGGTCATTTCCTGAAACTCGAAAATCACAGGACATCCTGCATGAGCTACAATGTCATCCGCGCGTCTGAGGCGGGCACCACCACTGTCGATCCGGCAATTCTGTTGAAAATCAAGGACCATCTGAAAACCGATGGATGGGCCATGTTGCGTGGCTTTGATATGGACATGCCCGCATTCAGCGCGATCACCGCGCAGCTGTGCAGGACCATCACCTTTGATCCGGCTCGGGAAAACACGGAAAAGAACACCCAGAAAGTTGACGCCGGTCTGGGCCCGATCGGCCTTCACATCGAAAACGGAAAAACACCTGTTTGCCCCGATATCGTGGCGTTTTTCAGCGCGCGCGCCGCCTTTGAGGGGTCGCAAACCACGATTTGCGATGGTCGTGATGTCTATGAGGCGTTCTCGCATGCGCAACGGGAACGCTGGTCTCAACGGATGACGGTCACGCGGACGCTGCCCGAGGCGCTGTGGAAGCGATACCTGGCCAACCAGCACCCCGCCATCAGTGAACCCGAAGAGGTCACGCATGAACATGTTCTTCAGTTCAAAGCTGCGATCCCGGATCAGGATTTCACCTTGAACGACGACGGATCGCTTGAGTACAGGATCAGGCTTTCGCCTGTGCGAGGGTCTTCTTTGTCAAATGGGAAGGCTTTTGCGAATGCAATCCTGGGCCCCTCCCATAACTATGAACCGCCCGTTTACAGGCTTGATGATGGCTCGGTTGTGTCTGCTGATGAAATCAAGGAATTGCGAGACATCGCAGAGACTTGCACTGTGGAGATAAACTGGCAGGACGGAGATGTCGCCGTCATCGACAACACGCGTGTCATGCATGGGCGTCGGGCAATCAAGGACCAGGACAGAACCCTGTTCATCGGAATGGGGCGTCTGTGAAGGCCGGCGGTTCTTTCGCCTTTCGCATCTGAGGGCCGCAAATTGTCCGTTTTGTACAGCGCTGGCGCGGCAGATGGTTGTTTTGTACCCCCGTCTTGCCGGGGATTGAGCCGCCATCCGGCAGATCACAGTCTCTGGTCAGTCGGCCGGCAGGAGTGATCCGCTTGCGGGTTTGCGCAAGATGTCAGCCGTCACCAAGACAGGCATGGCCCAAAGCGTTGGGGGGGGCGGTTCAGGGGGCAAACCGGGCCCGGGTTCGATTGGCGAAGGCCACAAGCGTGAGCATGACAGGCACCTCGACCAGAACCCCGACCACGGTCGCAAGGGCGGCTCCCGAGTTCAGGCCAAACAGGCTGATTGCGACAGCAACGGCAAGTTCAAAGAAGTTCGAAGTGCCGATCAGCGCACAGGGTGCGGCTATGCGATGCGGCACTTTCAGGGCGAAGGCCGCGGCGTAGGCAAGCGCAAAGATCCCATAGCTTTGCAGAATGATCGGTACGGCAATCAAAGCGATGATGAAAGGTTTGGACACGATCACCTGTCCCTGAAGGCCAAAGAGGATCATTACCGTGACGATCAGGCCAATGACGGAATAGGGTTTCACGCGGGCCTGCAATGCCTCGATTGCGGCCCTGGACTCAAGGCGGCGGCGGGTGATCAGGCCTGCGGCCAGCGGCAGCGCGATGAACAGCAGGACCGACAGCACCAATGTGGACCAGGGAACGGTTATGTCGGTCACGCCCAGCAGGAAGGCGACGATCGGAGCAAAGGCGATGACCATGATCAGATCGTTCACCGAGACCTGCAACAGCGTATAGGTTTCGTCTCCGCGGGTCAGTTGCGACCAGACGAACACCATCGCCGTGCAGGGGGCCGCGCCAAGAAGGATCAATCCGGCGATATACTGCATCGCATCCTCGGGCTGTATCCAGGGCGCAAACACATATTGAAAGAACAGCACGGCCAAAGCTGCCATCGTGAAGGGCTTGATCAGCCAGTTCACCACGAGGGTGATCATCAATCCGCGCGGTTGCTTTGCCACGTCGCGCAGCGACCGGGGATCCACGCCAACCATCATGGGATAGACCATCGCCCAGATCAGAACGGCAACCACCAGATTGACGCTGGCGACCTCTGCTGCCGCAACCAAGGTGAACAGGCCCGGGGCCAGGTTGCCCAGAACGATACCGCCCAGCATCGCCAGAGCGATCCAGAGCGACAGGTATCTTTCAAAAATGCTCATGCCGTTGCCTGGCGAGGTTCAAGCGTTCTGAGTTGCAACACACAGACCCAGCTCAGCGCGATCATCGCAGCCGCCGTTCCAAGGCACAAGGCCAGTCCCCCCAGCTGGAAGGTAAGGCCGGACAAGAGCGTGCCGACAAGGCGGCCTGCCGCGTTGGCCATATAGTAAAAGCCGACATCCATCGTGACGCGTTTCGTGTCGGTAAACCTGAGGATCAGGTAGGAATGAAGCGATGAATTCACCGCGAAGATCCCGCCAAAGACCAACAGGCCCGCAACAATTGCCAGAGTCAGTGCAGGGGATGGGGCCGGGGCCAGCCAGACCAGACCGGCCAGCAGGGCGGGCACGAGGATCAGCACACCCACCCATCGTCTTGCCTGGATCAAAAGCTGGGCCTGTGCGCGCGAACCCGCCTTGAGGATGCGCGGTGCCCAACCCTGTATGGCACCATAAAAAATGGTCCAGACAGCCATGAAGGTGCCGATCATGAAAAAGGCTGCCCGGTTGCCTTCGGTGCTGCCGTCCGAGAGCACGGCGTAGAAATAGATCGGAATGCCCACCACGAACCAAACGTCGCGCGCTCCGAACAGGAACAACCGCGCGGCGCTGAGCCAGTTGATGTTGCGGTTCTTGGACAAGACCTCGGAGAACTTTGCATCCTTGCGCCCGACCGGCAGACCTCGGGGCATGCCGATCACCACGCCGATCAGGATGACAAGAAGGATCGCCGCCATGCCAAGGACCGATGGCACGAACCCAAAGACCGCCAGCAGCGCCGCTCCCAGCAGAAAGCCGACTCCTTTGACTGCGTTCTTTGATCCCGTCAGAAGCGCCACCCAGCGGAACAGGCCGCCCCCGTCGCTGGGTGCCAGGAGTTTCACGGCACTTTTCGCGCTCATCTTGGCAAGGTCCTTGGCGACACCGGAAAGGCCCTGAACAAGCATCACGAAGACCACGGACGCACCGATGCCCCAGGCGGGATCAAGCTGTGCAAGGGCCAGCAGCGCCAGCACCTGCAAGGTCAGCCCGGCATAGAGCGTCACGGTCAGTCCGAACCGCGCCGCGATCCATCCCGCCGACAGGTTGGTTATCACACCCGCGATCTCGTAGAGCACGAAGAGATAGGCCAGTTGTACCGGCGAGAACCCCAATGTGTGGAAATGCAGCAGCACCAGCATGCGCAGCGCGCCATCGGTCAGCATGAACGCCCAGTAGGCGGCCGTGACCGCGATATAGGCCGCAAACCCTGCCGGACGTGTCACAGTCTGTCGCCAACCATCAGGGCGACATCCACAAGGCGATGGGCATAGCCATATTCGTTGTCATACCACGCATAGACCTTCAGCTGGGTGCCGTTCACCACCATGGTCGAGGGTGCATCGATGATGCTGCTGCGCGGGTCGTTGGTATAGTCGGACGACACAAGGGGCCGTGTCTCATATCCGAGGATGCCCGCAAGTGGCCCTTCGGCGGCGGCCTTGAACAGGGCGTTCACCTCGTGCACCGTGGTGTCGCGCGCCATTTCGAAGACGCAGTCGGTGATCGACGCATTCAGCAGCGGCACCCGCACCGCATGGCCGTTCAGCTTGCCGGTCAGTTCGGGGTAAATCAGCGTGATGGCTGTTGCCGATCCCGTGGTTGTCGGGATCAGGTTGGTCAGCGCCGAGCGGGCGCGTCGCAGATCCTTGGCGGGGCGGTCCACGATCGTTTGTGTATTGGTCACGTCGTGGATCGTCGTGATCGAGCCGTGTTTGATGCCGATCCCGTCCATCAAGACCTTCACCACAGGGGCCAGGCAGTTTGTCGTGCAACTGGCGGCTGTCACGATCTGGTGGATATCCGCGTCATAGATGTCATCGTTCACACCATAGACGATATTGGCCGTTGGCCCGTCCTTGACCGGAGCGGAGACGATGACTTTCTTCACGCCCGCCGCAAAATAGGGGGCGAGTTTGGCTTCGGTCTTGAAGGCTCCGGTGCAATCGATCACCACATCCACGCCCGCCAGCGGCAGGTCCTGGACTGTGCGGCTGCTGGTCACGGGGATGCGGGTGCCATCGATGGTGATCGCATCGTCATCGGCGGAAAACGTGGCTGGCCAGCGCCCGTGGATGGAATCGAACTCGAGCAGATGGGCATGCATCGCCGGATCGCCAACGGCATCGTTGATGAAGGCGATCCTGGCGCCGCGTTCCAGAAGCGGGCGCAGCGCCAGTTTGCCAATGCGACCGAGGCCGTTGAGAGCATAGGTGGTCATCAGATGTCATTCCTGTGTCGCGGGTTGCCTGCCGATCTCGTCGACATGTCGTTGCAGCGATCCAGCGTCCAGGCTTTCGAAGGGCAGGGAGGTGAAGGCCTTGATGCGGTTGCGCAGGGCTGCGTAGGTTTGCTGAAAGGCCAGGCGTTTTTGCGCATCGGTGCCGGTTGCCTTGACCGGGTCGGGCAGGCCCCAGTGCCCCGAGACCGGCTGGCCGGGCCAGACCGGACAGTCTTCATTGGCGGCCCGGTCGCAGACGGTAAAGACGAAATCCATGCGGGGTGCGCCTTTGCCCTGAAATTCGGTGATGGACTTTGCACGCAGCCCGGAGGTGTCATGCCCCTTCGCGCCAAGCAGTGCGACGGCAAAGGGGTTGAGGTCCGACCGAGCAGCGGTGCCGGCGGAATAGGCCGTGAAGCGCTCGCCTGCGATGTCGCGCAGGATGGTCTCGGCAAAGATCGAGCGGGCGGAATTGCCGGTGCACACGAACAGCACGTTGAATGTCTTGTCGGGCCGGGCAGACAGGCTGGTGAGCAGGTCCGAGACCTGCGGCGGGCACAGATCCGCGCGGCCCCGGCAGCAATCGACGAAGAGACCGGAGACAATCTCGCGCGCCGCGTCCAGATTGACCGCGTAAAGCAGCCGCGTGCCATCCCGGCGCTGCGAGATCAGCGCGACCTGGGTGAGCGCCGAGAGATAGACCGATGCCGTGCTGGCCTTGAGGTCGAGGGCGGTCGCGATTTCACCGGCGGGCAGTTCGTCGGGATAGCGCCGCATGAGCAACCGAAACACCGCCATCCGCTGGGGGTGGCTGAGGGTTGCCAGTCGATCGGTGAGTAATGATTCCATATTTCGTGAATAATGGAAATAATTCGGGCGTGTCAAGAGGGGTCCGCCCCGGTTTGTCGGGCAAAAGGCACCTCCCTGCGGCGCTTCCTGCCTGAGGGCGGATGCCGCGGCCGGGCTGCGGGTGCTTGCTATGCGACCGTGTTGGACAGCGTGCCGATGCCTTCAACCGAGATGCAAACGCAGTCGTCAGGTTTCAGGTATCGCTTTGGTGTTCGGCTGCCTCCGGTGCCATCGGGCGAGCCTGTTGCGATCACGTCGCCCGGAAGCAGCGTGAACAGAGATGAGGCATAGGCGATCTGCTCGGGCAGGGAAAAGATCATTTCGCGCCCATAGGCAGATTGCATCAACTGGCCGTTCAGGGTGACGCTGAGATGCAGGTCCTCGACGGGAGGCAGGGCATCGGCGGTGGTGATCCATGGCCCCCATGCGCCTGAATTGGCAAAGTTCTTGCCCGCATATATCGAGTGTTTCTGCCAGTCGCGCACGGACCCGTCATTGAAGGGCGCATAGCCCAGAACATGCTCCATCGCCCGTTCCGGTGTCACATGGCGCGCGGGTTTTGCGATGACGGCGGCAATTTCTCCCTCGAAGTCAAAGCTGTCGGCTGGTGTTCCACGAGGGGTTTGCAGCGCCTCTGCATGTCCCACAAGCGTTTCGCGTTCCTTGCCGAACAGGATGATGTGTTCGGGGTTGGGAGGTGCCACACCGTCAACGGGATAGGGTTTGGGATAGTTCATGCCCACGCAGATGATCTTGCGCAGGTTTGGAATGGGCGGTTGGAATGTGATCTCGGTGTTCGACACGTCTGTGGCAAGGTTCGCGGGGTCTTTCAGGCTTGCGACTCTGCCCGCCTCGATCAACGCGCGCAGGGTGGGATACCGCGCGATCAGATCCGGGCTGGCGGGGGCGACGGTCTTGCCCCGGAAAACCCCATAAAGCGCCTGACCTTTGAAGAGAAACGAGCCGATGTTCATGTGTTGACCTTCGAGAATGCCGCTCCGCGTTGACGCAGAATGGCTGTGAGCGTGTCATTATAGGGCGTTGCGATATCACATGCGCGCCCCATGACCGGGACGATCCCGTTTATCGCGTCCAGTTCAGACACCCGACCTGCCATGTGATCCAGAAGCATGGACGGGCGCGCGCCGCGCAGGCTTGCTCCAAAGGCCGTGACATAGGCGACGGGGTCGTCAAAGGACAGTTGCACGTGTTTTGCCTGCGCGATTGCATGCGCTTCCAGCATGGCTCCCAGCGCGATGCGCCAATGATCAGGATGATCCATCAATTCCCCGACCGTGACGTTGAATGCCGTGCAGGGTGCGCTGAAGGTGACGTTGCAGAGAAATTTTTCCCAGATCAGCTGGGTGATGTTCTCAAACGCTCGGGCGTTGAAGCCGGCCTCCTGACAGATGGCCTCGATGCGGAGCAATCGCTGGCTCAGGCCGCCGTTTATCTCTCCGATGCGGATCAGTTTCATGCTGTTGTGATGTGCGTGACCCGGTCCCTTCATCGAGGCTCCAAAGCCATCCGCGACACCCAGCAGGACAGTGTGCGCGGGTATGTGTTGCGCGATGCGCTCGCCCGCCCCAAGCCCGTTTTGAATGGTCAGAACCGTTGCATCCGGCCCGATCACCGGGGCGGCGGCTTGGGCGGCTGGTCCGACCCCGGCGGCTTTCGTGGCAAGGATGCACAGATCGCAGGTGCCAACATCGGTGATCTCAGTGGTGGCGCGTATGGTTGTGAGCGTTCTGTCGCCGCTGGCCCCCTGAACTCGCAGGCCTGTTGTGTTGATCGCATCTACATGTGCGCCCCATGTGTCGACGGCCCAGACCTCGTGGCCGGCATCGGCAAGCAAGGCCGCATAGATCGATCCCATCGCGCCAACGCCGATCACTGCGATTTTCATGCGGGCGTCATCCTTGATGCGGGCAGGCGGATATCGAAGCGCGCCCGGAGTTCCTGCTCGACCTCGGCGCTGATGTGGCGGGGAAAGTGCCGCGCCAGCGTGTCCCTGACGGTGTTGCGCGCGGATGTGTTGATATTGGGGGCACCGCTGGCAAGCCAGGCGTCGGGGGGCTGGCGATCGGCATGGGCGGGATAGACGAAATCGGATTTCATCCGGGCATAGGTGTCTGCATGACCCAGAAAGTGGCCTTCGCCGCGCACGGTCTGGGCGATCACATCCGTGGACAGGGTGGCATCGCTGACCTCGATCGGAGTGGCGGATTGCAGGATTGCCCCAATCATGTCGTTGTCGATGACATAGGCTTCGAAAGAGGTTGCCATCAGGCCCGCCTGCGTGCCTGCGGCTTGGGTGATCAGATTGGCTCCGGCCTGGGCGGCCAGGGCGACTGACAATGCTTTTTCGTATCCTGCTTGCGCATCGGCCAGCTTGCTGTCCGTGGCACCGGCTATGGTCGAGTTCGCCAGATCGCAATGGCGGGCAATCTGTGTTGCCGCCGCCGTCAGGATCGCCTGTTCCCCGCTGCCCCCCGCCATCCCGCCCGAGCGCAGGTCCGTGACCATCGGGCGCGCGCCATAGATGGCGCGCACATCAGGATCCAGAACCCAGGCAAAGACCATTCCCGCCAGCGTTTCGGCATGTGTCTGGGCCAGGCAGCCTGCGATCGTGACCGGGCTGGAGGCTCCCATTTGCCCGAATGTGTTGACCATCACGGGGATGCCTGCGGCAACGGCTGCCGCAATC
Organism: Aestuariivita sp.; assembly: GCF_049276915.1. Lineage (NCBI taxonomy): Bacteria > Pseudomonadati > Pseudomonadota > Alphaproteobacteria > Rhodobacterales > Paracoccaceae > Aestuariivita > Aestuariivita sp. The sequence goes on from NZ_JBASXK010000065.1 coordinate 9,857, forward strand.
ACCTCGCAGGCTTCGGCGTCAAAGCGCAAGGGCGGTACGGCGTGATTGATGTTGAGCGACAGGAATGGCCGCGCGCGGAATGCCTCTTGTGATCCGGCCAGAGCATAGCAGATCTGCGCGATATCAGCGACATGCTCGGCGTGGCTGGCGCTGACCATCACATGTTTGGATGTGCCCGCCAATGAGGCGAAGGCGGTGTTCACGTCCAGATCACGGGTGGTCTGCATATCGCCCGCAATCATGGAACGTGCGAAGAACCCGACGTGTTCGAGCGTATCCACCAGCCGCGCCGCGTCATAGAGATCGGCCAGTGTCGACATGCGGTAGCTGCCGTCCAGCATATCCACGATGTTTGGAGACGCGCCGCCCGATCCGGCGTGGACATGCGCGCCGCTCATGTCCAGATCCTGTCCCGGAGCCCTGCCAAACAGCACAAAGCCACGGCGCAGCCCTGCCAGCGCCTCGTTCACCAGCGCCTTCGGGAACAGCAGACGTTTATCTTCGGTCAATACCCCGCCCCGTGCCGTGAGGGCCTGCACGACCACCGCGGGAGCCTCGCTCATGCCGATCTGCGCTAGGATATCCAGCGCTGCGCCATGCACCCTTTCCAGATCGTGACTGCTCAGCGGATTGAGACGTCCGGCACTGGGTGCTGTGCGCCTGACCTTTTCCGCGACCTGCGGATCCGCGGTTTTGCGTCGGCCTCCCGAGCGTCGACGGGGTGGGGTTCGCGCTGCTTTGTCCATGGCTGCTGCATTCTCCTGATGCGCTCACATTGGTTGTCCTCGGATGGCTCGACAAACAATTTGTCTGTCGGTTATAGATAAAGAAAACTGTTGTCATAAGGCGCGCCAGACATGCCACACATGCCGAAAAAGCTGCCTTTGACTGCCTTGCGTACCTTTGAGGTCGCGGCCAGACGGCTCAGCTTCAAGGATGCCGCCGAGGAACTCTGCGTCAGCGCCACCACGGTGAGCAATCAGATCCGCGAGTTGGAGCGCGACTGGGGCTGCAAGCTGTTCATTCGCAAGACACGGGCGGTGGTGTTGACCGACGAGGGGCGGTCGCTGAGCACCGTGCTGACAAAAGCCTTTGACGATATCCGGGCCGAGATCGAGCCGCGCGCGCAGAGCACCCGCAAGACCGTGACCCTGGCTGTCGGTCCGATTTTCGGAAGCCGCTGGCTGGTGCCGCGCCTTGCGCAGTTTCGCCGGGACCTGCCCAATATCGACCTGATCCTGCAGGACAGCCCTCGGATCACCGATGCGGTCATGATGTCCTCGCATCTGGCCGTTGATTGGGGCGTTGGCAACTGGTCGGGTCTGGAAAGCCACCGTCTGGTGGATATCACCTATGCCCCTGTACTGAGCCCGCAGCTTCTGGCCGAGCGCGGTGGTTTGGCCAGCCCGAGAGACCTGATGAGGTATCCGATCATTCATCAGCGGGACCGATCGGAATGGAATGCGTGGTTCGAGCGTGCCGGGTGTGAAAATCTTGCCCTGAAAGAAGACATCATCATTACGGATACAAATACCGTCATGCAGGCCGCTCTTGACGGGCAGGGGGTATCGCTGGGGATTTTCCCCTTCATGCGGCGGGACCTGGAGGCGGGTGTGCTGGTCAAGCCGTTCGATGTCGAGCTGAAACCAAAGCGATCCTTCTATCTGCTGGCCAAACCCGGCGGCGCGCGAACGGCCGAAGTGGCCTTGGTCATGCGCTGGCTTTTGGACAGTGCCCTCTCTTGAGAAGGCGAGGAGATGTGTGTCTGAGGCGCCACTGGGCTCTGTGGGGGAAGCCGCGCGGTTGCGGCGTGGTTCGGTCACGTTCGGCCGGGGGCACCTCGTCAGGTTGCCGTCAGGTCCGGTGGCCATAAGGTCATTCATGCGTTGCGGCATCAGATGGGTTGCTCATGGGTATTGGGCACCGAGGCGGCCGCTTCTATCTTGAACGGTGTGATGGCCCGGTGTGGTCCACGGTGCGGCCCCTTACAGAAGTCAATTGCATGCGCGTCTTGCTGGTAGAAGATCACCCACCCCTGGCCGAAGCTGTCATGGATGCGCTGGGGCGGGCCGGGTTCAGCGTTGACCATGCCGGCACCGCATCGGATGCGCGCGAGATCGCTGCGATTTCGGATTTCGCTCTGGTCATCCTTGATCTGGGCCTGCCCGATGGCGATGGGCTGACGCTGTTGGCGCAGCTGCGAGATGGCGGCCGGGTGCCGGTGATCGTGCTGACGGCGCGTGATCAACTGAGCGACCGGTTGGCGGGTCTGGATGGTGGGGCGGATGATTATGTGGTCAAACCGGTCGAGATGCAGGAACTGATCGCACGCTGCCGCGCCGTGTTGCGCAGGCCCGGTGAGCGCCTCGCCAGGCAATTGCGCGTGGGCCCGCTGGTCCTGGACACGGTGGCGCGTTCTGCAAGCCTGGGCGACAGGCCGATCCCGTTGAGCCGCCGTGAACTGGGGGTTCTGGAACAGCTTATGCGCAGCGCCGGGCGTGTGGCTTCGCGCGCCGTGCTTGAGGACGCGCTTTACACTCTGGATGACGAGGTGACGCCCAACGCTCTGGATGCGGCAGTGTCGCGACTGCGCCGGGCGCTGGAACGGGCGGGGTGCCCGCTGCCTATCGTGACCGTGCGCGGCATCGGCTGGATGCTCCCGCGTGAGGCTGCCGCATGACCGCGCGCCCCTTGGTGCAGGTCCTGACCCGGCGGCTGGCGCTGATGGCGGGCCTTGTCGTGTTTCTGAACGTGGTTGCGGTTGCGCTTTACTATGGATTTGACCGGCGTGAATTGGAGACCGAGGCGATCGAACAGATGGTCGATCGGATGGATCAGGCGCTGGAGGGAACGGAACTTCCGTCTGACGCGCCCGTGCGCGAGATCTTTGCTGATCACCCCGAAGCCTATGCCTTTGCCCTTGTCGATCGGAGCGGCGAAGTTCTGGAGGTGATGAACCCCGCCCTGATCCCGCCCGTGGCTGCCGCCATCTTTGCCGATGACTGGGTGACGCGGCTGGAACGGCTCGATGCACCCCTGATCGTGGCAGGGCACGAGTTCAGCGGGCGCAACGATGGGCTGCGCATGGTCTTTGTCATGGCGGGCGATCCGGCGGGCCTGCTTGCGCGGGCCTTCCTGAGCGAGTTCTACCGTCATGTCGGCGTGCCGATGGTGCCGGTTGTCGTGGTCTTGATCGGGTTGAATTTCCTGCTGATCCGGCGGGGCCTTGCACCTCTTGCCGCGGCGGCGGCTTGGGCGCGCGATTTGCGCCCCGGTGCGGCGGTGCCAGCGCCGCCGATCGGGGATCTTCCGGGCGAGGTGGCCGATCTTGTCGATGCCACGCAGCGCGCGCTTGATCGCCTGTCGGGCGCGTTGGAGGCCGAGAGCCGCCACGCGGCAGAGGTCGCGCATGCCCTGCGCACGCCCGTGGCGGTTCTGGTCGCGCGGCTGGACGCGCTGGCGCCGGGAGAGACAACGCAGAGATTGCGTGCCGATATCTCGGCCTTGTCGCGCACGGTGACGCAGGTACTGGCCTCGTCCCGTGCGGACCGGCTGGAGGTGGCCGAGGACCGGGCGGTTGATCTCTGCGAGGTGGCGCGGGCGGTTACGGCCGCGCTTGCGCCCTTTGCCTATGACCGGGGGGTGGAACTGGCGCTGGACATACCCGAGCAGCCGGTTCTTGCGCAGGCCAATCCCGAGGGCGTCGAGGTTGCGTTGTCCAACCTGATCGAGAACGCCATTCTGCATGGCGGTCCGGGCCTTGTCGAGATCGCGGTGCGCCCGGGCCCGGCGATCCATGTGCGCGATCACGGTCCGGGCCTTCCACGTGATGCCGGGCCCGAGATGTTCAAGCCCTTCTGGCGCGGCGTGGGTGCCGTACCCGGTGGCGCAGGGCTTGGGCTTGCCATCGTGGATCGTGTCCAGAAAGGGCAGGGCGGTCGTGTTGAGGTTGACCCGCCCGAAGACGGGGGGGCCAGTTTCATCCTGCATTACGAGCCGCCAGGTTTCTGACGCGCGGTCAGACTGCCGTCAGACTCATCCGGCATATCCTGTGTCATGGGATCAATGAATGATCCCGCGAAACACAGGAGATGACCATGAACAACGTTCAGAAATTCGACATCAAATAGGCGAAGACATGGCTGTCCGGCGAGGTCGAGATCCGCATGCCCAAGCTGTGGCTGGTCCTTGGCGGCGTGGCGCTTGTCGTGCTGCTGATTGTCGCTTTGGACTGATCCCTCATCAAGACACATAGGGGCTTATGTATGAAACTTCTTGCCACTGTCGCGCTTCTTGGCGCGCTAGCCTCGACCGCGGTCCTCGCCGACTCGATCACCCCCATCGCCGAGGCGAAGCGGGGCAGCATGGTCACCGTTCAGGGCACGGTCGAGCGGATCACCGACGAGGATGAATTCCGCCTTGCCGATTCCAGCGGCCAGATCCGCATCTATGTCGGGCCAAACTGGGTGCCCGCCGATGTGGGTGAAAACGTCATCGTCACCGGCTTTGTCGATGATGATCCCGGACCACGCGAGATCTATGCCCGCAGCCTGACCCGCGCCGACGGTTCAATTATCACGTTCACCCATCGCTACGACTGACGGCGGCGCTTTGCGGATATTGATCGATATCATTTTTGCAGGAATTCCGATGTGCCAAGATTGGCGACGCAGGTGGGCGCAGGTGGGCATTGACCACTCTTGGCACAAAAGGAATGCAATGAACCGGATCATATACCTCGTTGGCCTCGTGATCGTCGTCGCGTTCATGCTGGGCTTTCTCGGCCTTCGCTGAGGGCAGAGATTGTCGCAGCTGAACACGTGCGGCCAAAACGACGATCCGTCGCAAAACCCCGGAATCTGGCACCACCGCCCCCGGGCCGGGTGCCCCTGATGCTCCTGGTCAGCCCCCCATGGGGCGCGGGCCAGATCACGCCTCGTCGAGCACCTTGCGGGCGACGCGGAAACACTCGAGCGCCTGGGGGACGCCGCAATAAATGCCGATCACATGGATGATGGCGCGAAGCTCGTCCTGGCTGACGCCATTGCTGATCGCCCCGCGGCAGTGGATTTCCCATTCGTGCATCTTGCCCAATGCGCCGATCATCGACAGGTTCATCATCGAGCGCGTCTTGGCGTCGATGACATCATCGCCCCAGCCAAAGCCCCAGCACCAGGCGGTCATGGCCTCTTGAAACGGGCGGGTGAAATCATCCGCGGCGGCGAGGTTCTTCTCGACATATTCGGCACCGAGGGTGGCTTTGCGTTGCTCCAGTCCCTTCAGGAACAGATCTTCGTCGAATGCGCTCATGGCTCAGCCTTTCAATTTGATTGTCATTCCGTTCTAGCACCCAGCCAAGCCTGATTGCGACGATCCTGTCCTTGTGTCCGCAGCTTGGCCTTTGGCGCTGTGCCAACAGGGCCTTGGCTCAATCGTCGACCGCCTCGCGCATCCAGCGTTGCAGATGCATGACCGAGTGTTCCGAGTTCACCCCGCAGTTGGGATCAATGACCAATGGCCCCGGCACATAGCCCCGTGATTTCAGCCCGCGCTGAACGCTTTCGACAAGGTGGATGTCTTCTTCCACGGTTGTGGCGCGGTCTTGTTGGGCCATGCGGCGCACGGTTTCGTTGTCTTCGCCGCCCACAGAATACCATCCGCGCCAGACCACCACGTGATCGGCATCCACCGCGCGCCAGTGATAGGTGTTTAGCAGATTGCCGGGATAGACCTGGAACGAGAACATGGGCCAGAGAAACCAGCTGGAGTATTTGTCATTGTTGGGAAATCCGCTGTCTATGTCATAGCTGAGTTGGTCAAGGCTGGTGCTTTCGGTCGTGTGGCGCAGGCAATAGCCCTGGGGCTGGATGTCATAGGTTTCGGGTTTGATCACACCGGTGGAAAAGGTCGGATGGTTCAGGGTGCAGTGATAGCATTCCGAGTAGTTCTCGACCGAGACTTTCCAATTGCAGTTTTCGGGTATCTCCACCCACTCCAGCGGTTTCAGTTCGGCCCAGTTGGGCACAAAACTTGCCAGTTCCGCGCGCACATTCGGGAACCACTCGTCCATCGGTTTCGCGTCCTTGTCCAGATTGACGAAGATGAAGCCGCAGAACAGTTCGGTGCGCACTTGGGTCAGGCAGACGGTGGATTTGTCAAAGCCTTCCACCACCTTGATATTGGGTCCGGCGCGCAACTGGCCTGTCAGTTCATATGTCCAGGCGTGGTAGGGGCAGACCACGACCCGAGTGGTCCCCGCGCCGCTCACCAACTGGTGCGCGCGGTGCTGGCAGACGTTGTAGAAGGTGCGGATTTCTCCATCGCGGCCCTTGATGCAAAACAGGCTTTCACCGGCCATCTCGAAGGCGAAATAGTCTCCGGTGTTTGCAAGTTGCGACGCATGGCCCGCGAACTGCCAGGTACGGGCCAAAAGCCCCTCTGTCTCTGCCGCGAAAACGGCAGGATCGGTGTAATATCTGGCTTCAAGCGACCGCAGGGCCTGAGGCTGTGGTGTCATTCGGGATCCTGCTGATAAAGGCCAAGTTGATGGCGGCGGCGGTGGAAACTCTCAACCCTGTCGACGATTTCATCGCTTGCCACGGCGATGACGAAGCTGAGCAGGGTTTCCAGCAATGCGATGGTTGAGACAGAGGAGGGGAAGAACTGCGGCGTGTCTGCCGCGACAACAAAGCCGTGCTCGGCCGCGCGAATGGCCGGGCTGGCCGGGCTGTCGGAAATTCCGATGATCCTGACGCCCTGCTCGGCGGCGATACGCACGGCATCCACGACTTCGGTGCGGTAGGGGCGGCAGGTCATGGCGATCAGCACGTCGCGCCCATCTGCGCGGGCGAGGTCGTCTATCGCCGTCGATCCCAGTTGCGGGATGGCATGAAAATCCGTCATGCCGGTCGAGGCAAGATAGGTGAAGTTGCGCGCATTCGCATTCATCACGCCAACACCCAGCACATAGACCCGACGCGAGGCCCAGATGGCCTCGGCGGCATCTTTCAGCGCCGTGACGCCAATGCCGGCAAAGGTCTCTTCGATGTTGCGGATCGCCTCGGTGACCATGTCGGCATAAAGCTCGCCCAGATCGTCCGACTTGCGGATGTCCTGCAGCCAGCGGACCCGATCAGGGAAATCGACGGCTCCGCGCCGGATCGCCTCGCGAAAGGGCGCGCGAAAATCGTCATAGCCTTCAAAGCCCACCTGACGCGCCATGCGCACGATGGTGTTGGGCTTGACCCGCGCGGCCTCGGCAATCTCGCGCACGGTGGAAACGCCCACATCGCGGGGGTTTTCCAGCACATAGGTCGCCGCCTTGCGCGCTTCTGGTGTGAGGTCGGAAAGCTCTTCGGCAAGCCGTTCCAGAATCTCGGATGATACATTTGTCCCATTCATGATTGACGATGGTATTTTTGTTCGCTTACCGTGTCGAGAGAAAAATCGACTCGCAAGGGAGATGCCCATGGTCGCCGAGTTTCCTAGCCATGCACGTGTGGTCATTGTTGGTGGAGGCGTCATGGGCGCAGGCCTTGCCTATCATCTGGGGCATGAAGGCTGGGGGGCTGAGACCGTCCTGCTGGAGAAGGCTGAACTGACCAGCGGCAGCACATGGCATGCGGCCGGGCAGATCACCCATTCAACATCCAGCTTCGGCCTTGGCAAATGCGTGGATTACAACATTGGCCTTTATTCCGGCGGGCTTGAGGCCGAGACGGGCCAGCCGGTCACCTGGCATGGCTGCGGATCCTTCCGACTGGCCTATACCGAGGATGAGATGGACTGGCTGCGCCACACGCTTTCCGTGGGTCGCTCACTGGGCTTCAACATCGAACTGGTCGGGCCGGAATGGATTGCCGAGCTGCATCCGTTTTACAACCTCGACGGTGTGCTGGGGGCTTTGCACACGCCGGACGATGGCCATGTGGACCCCACCAATGTGACAATGGCCATGGCGGCGGGCGCGCGTCAGAAAGGTGTGCGGATATTCCGCCAGTGCCGCGCCACCAATATCACCCAAGCGCCAAGCGGCGAATGGGTGGTTGAGACCGAGAAGGGCACGATCACTTGCGAACATGTGGTGAATGCCGGTGGAACTTACGCGCGCCAGATGGGTGAATGGTCGGGCCTGCAACTGCCGATGACGTCGATGACGCACCATTACTTTGTGACCGAGCCGGTCCCTGAATTCGAAGCTCTCGACAGGGAACTTCCAGTGATACGCGATGATCGCAAGGTCTCGGGCTATATCCGGATGGAGCAGAAACGCGGGCTGATCGGTATCTATGAAAAGGAAAACCCGAATTCGGTCTGGCACGATCAGTGCCCGTGGGACTATGAGAACTGGTTGTTTGATTCGGATTATGACCGCGTCATGCCCTGGCTTGAGGAAAGCCTGAACCGAATGCCGATCTTTGCGAACCTCGGCATCCAGCGCGAGGTGCATGGGGCCATTTCGCATCCCCCCGATGGCAACCCGATGATCGGTCCTGCGCCGGGGGTAAAGAACTATTGGTGCTGTTGCGGCACGCAGATCGGGATCGGTTGGGGCCCCGGTTTGACCCGCGAGTTGGCGCGCTGGATGGTGCATGGGGCGGCGGATATCTCGATGCGCGAGTATGACCCGCGCCGCTTTGGCAGCTATGCCACAAAGGAATGGCAAGTCACCAAGGCGCACGAGGATTACTGCCTGCGCCATGAAATCCCGTTCCCGCATTTCAACCGCATGGCGGGCCGGCCGATCAAACCCTCGCCGCTCTATGAGGTGCTCAAGGCCAAGGGCGCGGTTCATGAGGAAGTCTATGGCTTCGAGCGCCCGCGCTGGTTCGCCCGGAACGGGGTCGCGCAACAGGATCACTATTCCTTCAGGCGCAACGCCGTGCATGATGTCGTCGGTGCAGAGGTCAGGGCCGTGCGCGAAGCCGTGGGCATCATGGATGTAACGGCCTTCACGAAAGTCGAAGTCGCCGGGCCGGATGCATATGCATTGCTGGACCGGCTGACCGCCAATCGGATGCCGCAGAAAACGGGCTCGATCACGCTCACGCATATGCTGAACCGTCGCGGGCGGATCGAGTTGGAAACAACGATCGTGCGCATGGCTGAAGATCGGTTTTACCTGGTCTGTGCGGCCTTCTTTGAACAGCGTCTGCTGGATCACCTCGCACAGAACCGCGCAGGCGAGGATGTCACTGTCACCGCCCTGTCTGCCGAATGGTCGGCTTTGTCGCTCAATGGGCCGCGCGCGCGCGATGTGCTGGCCGGTTGCACCGACGCGGATCTGTCAAATGCCGCTTTCCGCTGGCTCTCGGCGCAGGAAATCACCGTGGCGGGTCACAAGATCTGGGCTTTCCGCATGTCCTATGCCGGCGAGCTTGGCTGGGAATTCCATATGCCCAATGCCGCCTGCCTTGACGTTTACACTGCGCTCTGGGCGGCGGGTGAGGCGCATGGCATTGCCGATTACGGCTCGTTCGCGATGAACGTCATGCGGATGGAAAAAGGGTTCAAGGGGGCAGGGGAGCTGACCAACGAGGTCACGCTGGCCGAGGCGGACGTGCTGCGCTTTGCCCGCACGGACAAGGAGTATCTGGGGCGCGACAAGACCCTGAACACCGATTTGCCATGGGTCTGCGCCTATCTGGAGATCGAACCGGATGGTGAGGTTGACGGACATGGCGGCGAGGCCGTCTTGCTGGATGGCAAGGTTGTCGGATCAACCGCGTCCGTGGCTTATGGGCATACGGTCGGCAAGATCCTTGCCTTTGCCTATGTCAAACCCCATGCCAATTTTCCAGGGACGGAGGTCAGCGTGATCATCGCAGGCAAGCCCCGCAAGGGTCGTGTTCTGGGCGCGCCTGCTTACGATCCCGAAAGCCTGCTGCCCCGCGAAGATGCTATCCTGGAAGCAGCACAATGAGTTTACCACCAACAATGCGCGCCATGGTCACGATGGGGCATGGCGATCTGGACGTGATGGTTCTGCATGAAGACTGGCCGCGCCCCGATCCGGCTGCGGGCGAGGTGCTGATCCGGGTCGGGGCCTGCGGGCTGAACAACACGGATGTGAACACGCGGTCGGGCTGGTATTCCAAGGCGGTGACCGAGGCGACCACCGGCGGCGCGTTCGAAAGTGTCAGTGACGAAGACCCGACATGGGGCGGTGCACCGATCCGCTTTCCGCGTATTCAGGGGGCGGATGTGTGCGGTCATATCGTTGCGGTCGGGGCGGGGGTCGATGCAGGCCGCATCGGCGAGCGTGTCATCACCGACAACTGGCTGCGAGACGCGGATGATCCTTTGGACATGAACAAGAGCGGGTATTTCGGTTCGGAACGCGATGGTGGGTTTGCCGAATACACCACCATCCCCGCCACCAACGCTTTGGCGGTGACATCAGACCTGACGGATGCGGAGCTGGCCACGTTTTCGTGCTCGTATTCCACGGCTGAAGGCATGCTGACCCGTGCCGGCGTCGGCCCCGATGACACGGTGCTGGTGCCGGGTGCCTCGGGCGGGGTGGGCGGCGCGCTGGTGCAACTGGCAAAACGGCGCGGTGCGCGGGTGATCGCCATGGCATCCGAGGCCAAGCACGCCGATGTGACGGCCCTTGGGGCGGACCGGGTGCTGGGCCGCGCCCCTGCGGATTTGCCCGCGGTTCTTGGAGCCGACCGGGTCACTGTTGTGGCGGATGTCGTGGGCGGGGCGAACTGGCCCAATCTGATCGATGTTCTGGAGCGCGGCGGGCGATATGTCTGTTCCGGCGCAATTGCCGGGCCGATGGTCAGCCTTGATCTGCGCACGCTTTACTTGCGCGATCTGACGTTCTTTGGCTCGACCGTGATCGACCCGGAGGTAACCGAAAACCTGATCCGCTACATTCAGGAAGGCGAGATCCTGCCCGCCTTGGCCGCGACCTATCCGCTTGAAGAACTCCGGGACGCGCAAGCCGCCTTCATTGAGAAACGCCACACAGGCAACATCGTGGTGACCCCATGACAGCAGAAGCTTTCGATCACTTTTACGCGGTGGCAACAGGGCTGGTTGCCGCTGAGCCTGAGTTGATGGAGTTTGCGGGCTGGCCTGCGATCACCTTCGTCGAGAAGGCGCATACACCCTTGCCGGTGGTGGAGATCCTTGCCGAATACGACCTGGACCATACCGGTGCGTCTGCCGAACTGCACCGCGCGGTGCAGGCTGTGGCCGGCTATGCAGACTGGCAGCAGACCTATACCGAGCAAGAGGTTGGTGCCGATTTTCTGGCACGCTACGGGTATTTCGAATTGATCGGGCCGAGCGGGCATTTTCAGTCCGACCAGATCAGGGCCTATATCGCGTATTGGGGTCATGGGCTTGTATATGACTGGCACCTGCATGAAGCAGAGGAACTTTACTATATCGTTTCAGGCAGCGCCTTGTTCCAAGCGCAAGGCGTCGAGTCCAAGGTCCTGGGTCCCGGTGACATACGGACCCATGGATCAAACCAACCTCACGCGATGACAACCACCGACAGCCCGGTACTGACCCTTGTCCTTTGGCGGGGCGCGGGGCTGACCGGACTGCCACGAATGGGGCGCGCATGAAAATTACCCGTATCACGGTTTTCCAGGTCGATCTGCCGCTTGAGCATCCCTATTGGCTGTCCGGTGGGCGGCTGAAGTTCGAAATGCTGGACAGCACCTTCGTGCGCATCGACACGGATGAAGGGATCAGCGGCTGGGGCGAGGGATGTCCCTGGGGCACGACCTATCTGCCCGCGCATGGCCCCGGCATCAGGGCGGGGATCGCGACCCTGGCACCGGCCGTTCTTGGCCGCGATCCGCGCGCGCTGCGTGCCGTGAACGAAGCGATGGATGTCCAGCTTCCTGGCCATCTCTATGTCAAATCCGCGATAGACATCGCCTGCTGGGATATTCTGGGTCAGGTTGCGGGCCTGCCGCTCTGGCAGCTGTTCGGAGGCGACAAGGCCCAGCCCGTTGCCATCAATTCATCCATTTCCACCGGAACCCCGGAAGAGATGATCTCTCGCATTCACAAGGCGCGTGAGATCGGGTACCGGGTTCATTCTGCCAAGCTGGGCGGGCATGACACAGATGTCGACATCGCGCGGATCGAAGCCATTTCCGCCGCATTGCCGACAGGCGACAAGCTGACCTTCGATATCAATCGCGCCTGGACGCCGGCGGTGGCCGTTCAGGTTCTCAATTCGGTCGCCGCGCGCGACTGGGTGGAACAGCCCTGTGAAACACTCGAGCAATGCGCTCATGTCGCACGCAGAGTGGCCAACCCGATCATGCTGGATGAGTGCCTGCATACGTTTCAGGATCACCTCAACGCCTGGCAGTTGCAGGCATGTGAAGGGATCAAGGTCAAACCGAACCGCGTAGGCGGGCTGACCAAGGCCCTTCAGATCCGCGACTTCGGAGTCTCTGTCGGCTGGCAGATGCATATTGAAGATCTGGGCGGGTCTGCTCTGGCCGATACCGCCGCGATCCATCTGGCATCCGCGACCCCGGATGCGTACCGTCTGGCCAGCTGGCTTTGCCATCAGCACCTCGCCGTTGATCCGGTGCCGGGCCAGGGCGCGCGCAATCTCGGCGGGTTTGCCACGCCGCCGGATACGCCCGGGCTTGGGGTTCGCCCCGATGAGGACGCTTTGGGCGCACCCGTGGCGGTTTACACATGACAACGGATGGCTCTGATGAACAAACTTCACACCCAGAATGAATGGATCGCCCGCGCCCAGGCCGTTCTGCCTGCGGGCGGCTTTGGCAATTTCGATCCCGGCATTCTGATCGCGCGCGGCGAGGGTGCCCATGTCTGGGACGAAGATGGCCATGTATACATCGACTATCTGATCGGATCGGGCCCCATGCTGTTGGGCCATGGCCATCCCGAGGTCATGGAGGCAGTTCTGGAACAACTGCCTAGGGGCATGACCTTCTTTGCCAACAACACCAAGGGCATTGAGCTGGCCGAGGCCATCGTCGAGGCCGTGCCGTGCTGCGAACAGGTGCGCTTTGTCACTTCGGGCGGGGAGGCGGATATGTATGCCATGCGCCTTGCCCGCGCGTTCACGGGGCGTGACAAGATCCTCAAATTCGAAGGTGGCTATCACGGCATGAGTGCCGAGGCGCAGATGAGCCTTGCTCCGGCAACAGCGGTCAATTTCCCGCAAGCCGTGCCCGACAGCGCTGGCATTCCGCAAGGGGTGGCGGATCAGATGCTGATCGCGCCGTTCAACGATCTTGCGGCTGTGGCCTCGCTGCTGGATGAGAACCCGGATGTCGCCGCCATCATCGTCGAGCCGTTGCAGCGCATCATCCCGGCGCGGCCCGGTTTCCTGCAAGGGCTGCGGGATCTGTGCGACAAGCACCATATCCTGCTGATCTTCGATGAGATCGTGACCGGTTTCCGGCTGGCCTATGGCGGCGCGCAGGAACGTTATGGCGTGATCCCTGACATCTGTACGCTGGGCAAGATCATCGGCGGCGGTTTTCCCCTGGCGGCCCTGGGTGCCAGCGCCGAGATCATGGCGCATTTCGACAAGGCTGTGGTCGGCGCAGATAGATGGCTGATGCAGCTTGGAACCCTTTCCGGCAATCCCATCGCGGCAGTCGCAGGGCTGAAAACGATGGAGGTGCTTGGGCGGGAGGGTCAATACGACCGCCTGCGCTCGCTTGGGAAGCGCTTGCAGGATATGCAGGCCGAGGCGCTGCGCGCGCAGGGCATTGCGCACCAGATCTGCGGTGATGCGACCTTGTTCGACATCTTCTTTACCGAAGCCGACTGTATCGACTATCGCAGCGCCAGGCACCGCGACCCGGCCCATGGCGTGACCTACAATGCGGAACTGCGTGCGCGCGGGATCTTCAAATCCCCGGGCAAGCTCTATCCCAGCCTTGCCCTGAGCGAACAGGATCTGGAACACACCCGGATTGCGGTCACGCAGGCGGCGGCGATCCTTGCAGCGCAGATATCGCCTCAGCGGGATTGACCTGGCAGCAGATTGGCGATCCAGTCGAGCAAGTCGCAGGGCAGCGGCGTTGGTTTGCGCGCGTTTCCCCATCCATCTGGCAGCACCGGACTTGATGCAGCAACACACGAAACCCGAAAGGACAGCGCAGTGATCCCCGAAATTGACATAGCACCCCTGTTTGCCGGCGCTGGCGCGGCGCGAGATGCCGTTGACAAGCAGATCCAGCAAGCGGCCTCCGAGGTGGGCTTCATGACGATCACAGGCCTGCCCAATGATGTCTTGTCTGCCCGGACGCGCCGTCGCATGCTGTCGATCTTTGATCTGGCCGATGCGGACAAACGCGCCCTGACGCGACAGAACTTTGCCCCTGAAAACAGCAATGTCTATCGCGGCTGGTTCCCACTGCAGGATGGACATCCGACCTATAAGGAAGGCATCGACATCGGTGCGGATCTTGTCCATCCCGATCGCCCGACAGACCCGTCCGACCCGCTGACCGAACACACGCCCATGCCGGATCTGCCGGATTGGCGCGCGGCCTGCGAGGGCTATTACAAGGAAATGTCCCAGACGGGCCAGGTGCTGCTGCGTTCCCTGGCGCGCGGTCTCGGGCTGCCCGAGACCCGGTTCGAAGCGGCCTTTGCGCAGGAAAGCTCGACCCTGCGGCTGATCCACTATCCGCCGCGCTCTGAACAGAGCTTTGGTGCGGACCGCGCGGCCTTCGAGGTGACCCATGACGCAAAGCCCTATTACTTGCTGGGGGCGGCTCATGCGGATAGCGGGTTTGTCACATTGCTGGCACAGGACGGGGTCGAGGGACTTCAGGCGCAGATGCGGGATGGCACATGGATCTCGGTAGCCCCGCGCGAGGGATCGCTGGCCGTGAACTTTGGCAAGCTGCTTGAACGCTGGACGGGTGGTGCGATCCGGGCAACGGTGCACCGCGTCATCGGACAGGGGACACGGCGTTTTTCGGTGCCGTTCTTTTTCGAGCCGTCCATCGATGCGGTCATCGCCCCGATCGAAGGGATCGGCACGCCATTCGAACCGATCAACTACGGCGATCACCTGTGGGAAGCGACGACAAGATTTGTCGAGCAAAAGGGTATCGCCCATCTGCGCCAGCCTCGCGGGATCAAGACGGCTACGCTCTGATCATCCTGCGAACCTTTGCTGCAACATGTCGGAAATCGGGCGTTTCCATTAGACCTGCGCCGGTACAAAAGCCCCGGTTTGCAAACACTGCCCGCTAAGTTTCGAAATCCATGACGGGATATGAAGCATGGGTGCAAAATCAGAGAGTCAACGCGGCCTGTTCTTCCCGAACGGCATCGAGCACGATCAGGTCGACCGCCTTCGGCCCATCGAAGAACGCGGCGCATGCCTCGACGAACAAGTGCACCAGTCGCCGTTTCGGACCCGGCGCGAACCCCAGCGAAAGCGTGACGCCCGACGCCGCCTCTGACGCGGTCCTTGATACCGGAACACAGCGGATTTCGCGGCCCGCGTAAGGCCGCACGTCGCGCGGGCGCATGTTCAAAAGTGACACCCCAAGTCCGGCGGCAACCAGTGAACGCACCATCTCGGTCGAGTTGGCGGTGGCGACGATGCGGAACGCCTCTCCGCTTTGTTCCAGCAGCTGCATGTAGTATCCACGCGCCGCAGGTCGGTCCAGAAGGATCAGCGGCTCGGCGATGATTTGCGACACCGACACGGCACCGCCCGACGCGATGGCATGATCCGCCGGACACAGGCAATACGTCGGTGCAAAGATCAGTGTTTGCGTTGCGATCTGTGGATTTGGCACTTCGGCCACAAAGATGATCACGTCAAACTGCCCGTCAAGAAGCCCTTTTTGAATGGATGTGTTGTCACCTTCGGTCAGGGACAGCGAGACCTCGGGATGCGCGGCAAGGAGCGGTGCACAAATCTCGGGAACAAACGCCGGCGCGATTGGCGCGTTGTAGCCGATGGCCAATCTGCCAGAGAGTGCGGACTGCAGGTCGGACACATCGGTCATCATGGCGTCATAGCGTTCCAACAGGTGGTCGATGCGTCGCAGAACGTCGCGTCCGGCCAATGTGGGGAACACACCCTTGGCCCGAGCCCGCGTTGCCAGCGCCATACCAAAGGCATCCTCGGCCTGATCGAGGGCTGCAGCGATGGCCGAAGGTGCCACATGCATGGCGTCCGCGGCGGCCGTGATGCTGCCCGATCGCAGGGCCGCCTGAACATAGCGCATCGCGCGCAGGGAAAGAGACACGGTCAATACCTCCGATATTCCGAGGTAATATCGCTCATAAAACATTTTTTCCAAGGATCGTTTATCTGGCACTCTGTGCAGGTCCAGTCCAGAACGCGAGTATCAGATGAAATCCCGGACCCGAGTTGTTGTCATCGGCGGCGGCATTGCAGGCTGCTCGACGCTTTATCACCTGACCCAGGAGGGCTGGAGCGATGTCGTTCTGGTGGAACGCGACGAACTGACCAGCGGTACAACATGGCACTCGGCGGCGCAGGTCACGAATTTCGGGATGAATCAGACGATGGTCGGGCTGAAAAGCCATTCCATCGCGCTTTACAAGAAGCTGCGTGATGATCCCGAATACCCCGTGGGATATCACCATGGCGACGGCGGCATCCGGCTGGCGAATACCGAGGCGCAGATGCAGGGCTATCGCCACTTCGCGTCGATGGCCCGCGGTATGGGAGTAGAGTACGAGGTGATCGACGCCGAGGAATGCGCGCGCCGACATCCGCTGATTTCGACCGAGAACCTGCTGGGTGGGCTTTGGGACGGGGAGGATGGCGATATCGACCCGGCTCAATTGTGCCAGGCACTGGCCTTTCACGCCCGCAAGGCCGGAGCAGAGGTCTATCGCAACACGCCCGTCACAGCTCTGAGCCAGCACAAGGACGACAGCTGG